>NZ_JAWLQI010000019.1:0-50896 GCF_036997785.1 Brachyspira pulli | reverse complement strand
CTGAAAATTTTTAACTTTCTTTATTATCATCTTTATTTTGTATAAGTTATATAAACTTCTATACATTTATAAAAAAATATAAATATGAAATTAGTCTTAAATCATACTAAATATATTTTGTAGTAATTAAGTTTAGTGATATTTGATTGCATATAAAAATTATTTTTTACGTTTTCCATTCGGATTTTTAGAAGTTACATTTTTATGCACTGATTTTTTAGCAGGATTTAATTGTTTAAGCTGATTTATTTTCTCTCTTATTTCAATAGCCTTTTCAAATTCTAAACTGTCAGAAGCTCTTTTCATTTCTTTTTCAAGCTCTTTTATATAATCATCGCTTTGCTGTTCAGGGTCTATTCTTACTCTTTCATTGAAGCGTCTGAAATCGAAATGAAGTTCATAAGAAGTTTCAACTTTTTCTTCGCGTTCAATTATATCTTGAATCTTTTTGATAATTGTTTTTGGAGTGATATTATGTTCTTTATTATACTCCATCTGTATTTTTCTTCTTCTTTCAGTTTCTTCTATAGCCACTTTCATAGCATCGCTTATACTGTCAGCAAACATTATAACTCTGCCGTTAGCATTTCTTGCTGCACGTCCAATAGTCTGTATTAGGGTAGTTGTATTTCTTAAGAAACCTGTTTTATCAGCATCAAGTATTAATATGAGCGATACTTCAGGAACGTCAAGCCCCTCTCTTAAAAGGTTAATTCCAACAAGAACATCGAAAGCACCAAGTCTTAAATCTCTTATTATTTCAACACGTTCTACAGTTTGAATGTCAGAATGTAAATAACGAGTTCTTACTCCATTTTCATTTAAATATTTTGTAAGGTCTTCTGCCATTTTTTTTGTAAGTGTAGTTATGAATATTCTTTCATTGTTTGATATTGTTTTCTTTATTTCTTCAAGTATTCTGTCTATCTGTCCGTCAATAGGGTATACTTCAATTATAGGATCAAGCAATCCGGTAGGACGAATAATCTGTTCTACAACTTGGCTGCTTTTTTTTAATTCATATTCTGCTGGTGTGGCACTTATGTATATTGTGTCATGAGTGAGTTTTTCAAATTCTTCAAAGTATAAAGGTCTGTTGTCAAGAGCTGAAGGAAGTCTGAATCCGTACTTTACTAAAGTTTCTTTTCTGCTTCTGTCTCCGAAAAACATTCCTCTAATTTGCGGAACGCTTACATGCGATTCATCTATTATGGTTAAAAAATCTTCTGGGAAATAGTCTATTAAACAAGCAGGTCTGTCTCCTTCTTTTCTTCCAGATAATGGTCTTGAATAGTTTTCTATTCCTGCACAGTATCCTACTTCTCTAAGCATTTCTAAATCATATTTTGTTCTTCCGTATATTCTTTCTGCCTCTACTAATTTTCCTTCGGATTTGAATTTATTATATTGTTCTTCAAGTTCTTCTTCTATCAATTTTATTCCTGCTGCTAATTTGTCGCCTCCTGTAACGAAGTGTTTAGCAGGATATATTACAACTCTTTCCTGTTCTGATAATTTTTGTCTTGTAATAGGATCAATTTTTATTATTCTTTCAACAGTATCACCGAAGAATTCTACTCTTATAACCTCATCAGAATAGGCACTCATTATTTCTATAGTATCACCTATAACTTTGAATCTTGCTCTTTCAAGTACATCTTTAACACGTTCGTATTGTATTGAAACTAACTTTTCAATTATTTCATCTCTGTCATATTCTCCGTCTTTTTCTATAGCAATATATAATTTTCTATAATCTTCAGGAGAACCCAAACCGTATATACATGAAACAGAGGCAACTATTATAACATCACGTCTTTCAAGAAGCGAAGTAGTAGCTTTAAGTCTTAATCTGTCAATTTCATCATTAACGGAAGCGTCTTTATCAATATATAAATCTTTTGCAGGGACATAAGCTTCAGGCTGATAGTAATCGTAGTATGAAACGAAATATTCTACTGCATTATTTGGAAAAAAGTCTTTTAACTCTCTGTAAAGCTGAGCCGCCAAAGTTTTGTTATGCGACATTACAAGTGTAGGTCTGTTTGCTTTTTCTATAACATTTGCTATTGTAAAAGTTTTTCCGCTTGCTGTAACACCCAAAAGAGTTTGATATTTATTTTTATTTTCAAGTCCTTTTACAAGTGATTCTATTGCAGTTACTTGATCGCCTGAAGGTTTGAAATTTGATTCTAATTTAAAATTTCCCATAGTTTTTAATTATTTTAATAAAAATTAACGGTTCTAGTTAATACTACAGTTTTATTATCAAAATCTGTAACCTCTGCTTTGAATGTATATTTTCCTCTTTTAGGAGTAAATACACCGCCTCTATAGAAATGTGAATCTACACCATATACTTCTTCAAAAGTATAATTTGGGGATATATAATATACATTATCCCTTTTTATAAAATATGTGAAATCATAATCTCTTACTAATTCATTATTCATAAATATTTTCACTCTTTTAAGCCCCATAGGTATGCTTCCAAGTAAGTCATAAGCTTTTACGAATAATTTTATTTCTCCGTTGTAACTCATAGGCATTTTGTCTTTTATTTGTATAAGTCTGTTTTCAGTTCTCAAATAAATTCCATGTATTAATGGTGCCTGAGTTGAACCTTTACTTATAGTTAAATATTCCAAAGGGTCTACTACTAATCCTTCTTTCATATTTTCTATTGTCAAATGTAAATGTGCTCCTCCAGATCTTCCGCTGTTTCCAGTAAGAGCAATAACATCTTTTTCTGTTACTTTTGCATAAGATTTTTCTACTGTACCCGGTTCTATATGATAATAATAACTTCTTAAATTGTCTGGGTGTTCTATCATAACCACATTTCCAACACCATAAAGAGGTCTTGTAGGGTCTTCTTCTTCATCTATATAATAAACTATTTCTCCGTCTTTAACCGGATATATTTCCATTCTATTTCCGCCGAAATCAACTCCGTTATGAAAATGGTCTGTTCTGAATTCTCCGAATGTACTTGTTATCCTTATTCTATTAGGATCAATAGGTACTCTTGCAAATAAAAATGATGATATTAAAAACATTAACAATGCATATTTTTTCATAGTTTAACCCTCTTGTATGTATAAATCATTTTGTCGCTTACAATCATATATTCATTTTCTAAATTAGATATATCGAGATTATATACCCAGCCATCTAAATATTTTTCAAAAACAATCTCTTTCAAATTATTATCATATATTAATACAACACTTTTAGCATCTTTTGAAACACTCATAATAGTAGAATTAGTTTCACTGTTTAATTTCATATTGATAGCATTTTGCATATTGTATTTTTCTAAATTAATTCTATCAATTTCTTTTCCTTTGTTTAAAGTGTATAATACAATATCTCTGTCAGCAAGCATATATGCAAACATTGATTTTTCACTTACATAACTAGATACATGACGTCTTCTATTAAGTCCAGTATCCAAATACCACATAGTACTTCCATTAGCATCATAAAGAGTCATATATTCCGGTCTTATTCCGCTAACAGATAAAGCAAAACTTCCATATTCACTTATAGCAACTGATTTTACTATATTTATCTCGCTTAATATAGTGGATATTGCAAAACTTAAATTTCCGTTTCTGTTTATATATGCTATATCTCCGCTTGAAAATCCCGCTATATAATCTCCTGTATTAAGTGCGAAAGCTCCGTCAGTAATAATTTCTCCGTATTGAATATGTTTGCTTAATGGGTTATTGTTAAAGTCAAACATTTGTATTTTTGAGTTATCGCTTGAGTGATACACTATTCTTTCAGCATAAGGTGCCATTTCCGGATATATAGAAGTATTAGTACGCCATATAATAATACCCATATTATTATAAGCATCTATATAATTACCATATCTTTTGTATATGATGAAATTTTGATTATTGGCACTTGCTAATTCTCCTCTCATCAAATTTGTACTGTATATGGTATCTCCATTAAAGTCAAAGTAATGTACTATTCCTTCCGGCTTTGTGAAAAAATTATGTTTGAATATGCCGTCAATATTGAAATTATCATCATGGGAAGGAGGTTCAATAGATGTGGTTTCTTTATTCCAAACATTCACAGTATTATATTCTTCATTTAATCTGTTTGTACCAAAAAAGAATATAAATAAAATTATTAAAACAACTGCAGTTATAATAGTTAAATATCTAATAAATAAAGGTTCTATTTTATGTATATTCTCTAATTCTATTATTGATTTTTCTTTTATCTGCATTACTATTTTATACTCTCTTTATAATTAAAAAATAAATATATGAATTATTTTATTTGTGTAAGAACTTTTGTATTAAAAGAAACAGGCTTTTCTAAAATGCTTAATGGATCAAAAGTCATATTTCCAGCTCTCATTTCCCAGTGACAGTGAGGGCCAGTAGACATTCCTGTAGAACCTATTAATCCTATAACTTCTCCTTTTTTTACATATTGTCCTTCTTTTGCTATTAATTTAGACATGTGGAAATATGAACTATATACGCCTTCTCCATGATCTATAACAACACAATTTCCTCTTACGAATAATTCCCTTGATACTCTTACAACACCATTATTAGCAGCTATTATTGGAGTACCATTTGTATTTGCTATATCGAAACCTTGATGATATCTGGCATAGTCTTTAGTATATCCTCTAAAAGCACCAAATCCAGAAGAATATCTTCCTTGAGAAGGCATTATATAAACTTTATCTGCATAATTTGTTGGAGTGTAGCTTATATATACATTTCCGTTTAATAATTCTTTTTCTTCTCTTGATTTTTTAGGGTTACTTATTATATTTTTCATTGTTGCAGTAACGCCTGGAATTTGTTTTGGTTTTGGAGGTGGCGGAGTAAAGTCTAATTTTATATCTATTGATACTTTAAGAAGTGTTTTATCTTTTAATTCTATATCTGATACGAATTTATATTTTTCATCTTGTGCACCTACATATATTCCAAATATGCTTTTATATACTTTCATATTTCTGTCAGCATTTTTTACTTCAAAGAATTTTACTATAGGTCTTGCACTTCCGAGAAGTTTGGAATTTTCTATTTTTATTTCATCTTTAGAAGCTATAAATATTGTTGATACTTTTCCAGCATAAAAAGGAAACGGATCAGCATATATTTTTATATCTTCATCATAATTTTGAAAATCTTTTAAAGATTGAAAATTTTTATCTTTTATATATAAAGCTCCATTTATAAGTTCTACTTCATTAGTATTGATTTTTACTTTAGTGTTTGGAGCGATGTAGTAATATTTATCATCTATATTTATTTCAATAAAAGCATTCTTCTTTGTTTCTAATATATCTTTGTCATAACCTTTGTCTGATGAATTAAGATTAACAGTTTTTCCATCTCTAGTGATTGTGATATTTCCTGAGTACTGAAAGTTATAATCAGCGTATAAAGATATAGAAACTAAAAATATAATTGTAATAATATATTTCATAAAACTCCCTCTATTATATTTTATGTAATTATACTTTATCAAAATAAAGAATATTTTTTGTGTATATATTAAATCATTTTTTTGATGCTTGATCTAATTTTAATAAATGATCTTTAATATCCCTATTAGTAGGTGCAAGTTCAAAGGCTTTAGTTAAGAATTCTTTAGCATGTTCTAAATCATTTTTTTTGAGGAAAGCCCAACCTAAAGAATCTAAATAAGCAGGATTATTAGGATCTATTGATACAGCTTTTTTTATTTCTTCTATACCTTCATCAATATTTGTTTCTGTGTCAACTAAAATAAATCCTAATGAGTTTCTGGCATTGGCACTTTTAGGATCAAGATTAACAGCTTTTTTCAAATGCTCTATAGCTTTTCTTATATTTCCCTTTTTATAATATACATATCCTAAAGCAGCATGTATTTGAGTATTTTCAACTCCTGAAGATAAGGCATCTATAAGCTCAAATTCTGCAAGGTCGTACATTTCTTTTACAGCATAAATATATCCAACTATTATATGAGCCTGCATAAGTCTTAAAGGGTTGTCTAAGCGTCTCATTATTTTATCAAATACTTGAAGGGTATTGTCATAATCTTGAATTTGTGCATAGGCTAATGCTAAATGATATCCTGATTCAACATCATTTCTTTCTGAGAATATTTTTTCTAATGAGTCTATTGCCTCTTTATAGTTTTCATTTCTAAAAAATTTTATACCATCTTCTAATTTGCTTCTACTAGAGCCTATACTCATATATACTCCTACTATATATTTGATTTCGTATATTGTATATTTATAATATAAAAATCTCAATATATTTTAAATAAAACTTCTATAAAAAAATTATGTAAAGTTATTAATATTTTTTTTATTTATTTTTTATAAATTTATTAAAATGTAAATTTTGACATTTCATTTGCTATATATTTTGTCTTTTCAGCAATATCATTAATAGTTTCATCATCACACATATCAGCTAAATCATATTCAGAAGCATTAGCAGAAAAGTCATTTAATATATTTATAAATGATTCTATATCTTCCTTATCAGTATTTATTGATATGTATTTATCTTTTTCAGAATTACTATATAAATCTTTTAAATATATTTTTTTGTTATGAAGACATTCTAAAATTAATACTGATAAATCTAATATTAAATCTATTACTATATCTATATTATGTTCAATACCATTACAAACATATTTTATATCTTTGCTTTCTCTAAATGAATCAGCTTCTATTGGGGAATATTCATTATATATATTAAAGTTAGTGAATATTTGCTTAACACTATATTGAGTATCATCATTCTCGTTAAAATAATCTAATAGTACTAATGAGTCATCACAGTCACCGAAATATTCTCCCCATAACTTATCTATATACATATTATTCCTTTTGTTATAAATAATTTAACGCCTATATTATATAAGAAATATATTATTTGTAAAGTTAATTAATGTGTAAATATAATTCAATTTTATTGAATTAAATAAAAATATTTTTAATTTCCAACTTGAATATGTAAATATTAAATGTGTTGTATATTAAAATAGATATTTTCTTATTAAATTAAATTGTTAACATATTGACTTTTTATTTGTTTTAGTATAAGATTACTACATCTAAAAATATGGCGGCGTCGCCAAGTGGTAAGGCAGGAGTCTGCAAAACTCTTATCATCGGTTCAAATCCGTTCGCCGCCTCATTTTCTAATTATGAATGAAATTCGAATAAAAAAGTTATATTTATTTCTCGTATGTTTTGTTATAGTAACTATTGCTATTCTTTTCAGACTTTTTAATCTTACAGTTAAAGACAGAAAACCATTAAGTTCATTAGACGGCTTAGATAAACCAAGAGGAATTATATATGATTCAAAAATGCATCCTCTTACAATTAATATACCAGCTTATACAATTTATCTTGATACTGAATCTGTTGCTTTAGACGGTAATGAAGATACTGATATTAATGAAGCTTATACAAAGATTTTTAGTATTATTGGTATTACTAAAGAGAAATTTACAGACTTGCTCTCTACAAAAAGAAGAACTATAAGATTGGCTCAGAATATTAATTTGGAATCATATAAAAAAATAAAAGAAATTAAAGATAAATATACTGTAAGAAGTATTTATGGAATAGAAAGCTATAAAAGATTTTATCCTTATGAAGATGTTTTCGCTCATGTTATAGGTTATATGAATAAAACTGAAACGGAAGGTTATGCTGGTCTTGAGGCAACTTATGAAGCTATACTTTCTTCAGAGAATGATAATCCTAAAGATATAGTATTAACTTTAGACAGAGATGTTCAAACTATAGTTCGTAATGAGGTTTTAAAAACAGTTGCTGAGAAATCACCTCAATCTGTTACAGTTATAGTGTCTGATGTAAATACAGGTGCAATAATAGCTAATTATTCTTATCCTTCTTTTGATCCTAATAATCCTTTTGTTTATGTTAATAATGAAAGAATGGACAGAAGTATAATGAGTACTATATATCCCGGAAGCACTATGAAAATATTTGCAGAACTTGCTGCTATAGAGCAGGGAGTTGTAAACAGTGATGAGGTTTTTCATTGTAAAGGATATTATGATTACAGCAGGCAAACACGTATACATTGTGATTATCCTCATGGAGATGTAGCTTTTAATGATATATTAAAATACAGCTGCAACTATGCTATTGTTACTATAGCAGAAAGAATAGATAAGCAATTTTTTTATGATTATTTAAAGAGATTTGGTTTCGGAGAGCCTACAGGTGTAGGCCCTTATAAAAATGAATGGAGCGGTATATATCACCCATTAAATAAATGGCATAGATTTTCAAGAGGTTATTTAGCTATAGGTTATGATTTGAGTGTTACTCCTATGCAGATAGCTGCTTCTTATTTACCGTTATTAAATGGCGGTTGGAAAGTTCCTATGCATGTAGTTGATTCATTATACGATGGAATAGAAAAAATAAGCGTTACAAATAGATTGAAAAAAACTAGAATTATAGATGAACAATACTCACAAATAGCAAGAGTTCTTCTTAGAAAAGGTGTTGAGTCTGGTTCTACAGGACATAGAGCTAATTTACTTAATATAGATGTTGTAGGAAAAACTGGTACTGCTATAACTGAAGTTTATAGAGGAAATGATAGTGAGAAGCCAGAAAAATATTATCAGTCTATATTTGTTGGGGGGTTTCCTCTTGAAGACCCTAAAATATCAATACTTGTTTTACTTGATGACCCTTTAGGTTCTGGAAGCAGAGCAGCTGGAAGGGTAGCAGCTCCTCTTTTTGCTAAAATTGCTAATCAGATTATACCATATTTGGGATTGGTTGATGGAGAAATATATTCAATAAATACTAATGACTTTTTATCTTTAGTTCCTCCACCTAGTAATACTACTAATAATATAATGCCTAATATAACAGGTCTTTCTTTAAGAGATGCTTTGAATAATATATCTTATATTGTATCTAACAATAATGCTAAAATAGCTATACAAGGTGAAGGATATGTGTCTGAATTTTCTCCTCAGGCTGGAACTTCTATAACAAATAATTCTGTGATAAGATTATTATTAAAAGCACCATTAAGTGAATGATAATTATTATTTTTGGAGTTTTTTATGAATAATATACTTACTTTCGGTGAACTTTTATACGATGTGTATGATAATGTTTCAGTAATAGGAGGAGCACCTTTTAATTACTCATTACAGTTATCAAGACTTATAAATAATGAAGATAAGCTAAGATTTATTACTGCATTAGGTAATGATGATTATTCAAAAGATGCTATCAATTTTATAAATAATGAGAATATAGATTCTTCATTAATAGAAATATTAGATAATTATGAAACAGGTAAAGCTACTGTATTTCTTAATGAGAAAAAAGTTCCGGATTATATAATACATGAAAATGTTGCTTGGGATAATATAGAATATAATGAAAATATTGAAAAAGCTTTAGAAGAAAAGTATGATATGTTCTACTTTAATATACTTTCTCAAAGAAATGAAAAATCATATACTACATTGAAAAAAATATTTAAAAACATAGATTCTAAATATAAAGTATGCGATGTTACTTTTAGAAAGAATTATTATACAAAAGATAAAATAAAAGAATCTTTAGAATTCGTTAATATATTAAAAATTAATGATGACGAACTTGCCGTTATAAAAGAACTTTTCTATCCTTCTTTAGAAAATGATAATGAAACTTTATTAAAAGCAATTAACAAAGATTTTAATATTGATTATATATTCCTTACTCTTGGGGCAAAAGGTGCAAGTGTATTACATAATAATGAATATATATTTAGTCCTTCAAATAAAGTAAATGTTATTGATACAGTTGGTGCCGGAGATAGTTTCTGTGCTGCTTTAAGCTATGCTATACTTAAAAATCTTGATGTTAATAATGTATTAAAATTTGCTTCAAGTGTTTCAGAAGAAATGGTGCAGGTAAAAGGCGGTACTGCAAAATATGATACTAAAAAAGTGAAGTCTAAATTTGGTTTATAATATTTAGGTTCTTCCAGTATAGTACTTGAACTTTTCTTTAGTTAGAAATCTTAAAGAGGTGAATTTACCTGTATATTGTTCATTAGTTATGATAGTCCATCTTATATTATCATAGAATTCTTGCAGGTTATTTTGAAGCATGTTATCTATATATGCAGATGGATATTTTGAAATATATTGGTAGATTTGCCTATTTATTAATAAAGTTATAAATTTTTTAGGCGGAGTATTATAGGCTAGTAATGCTTTTTGTATTCTAATATTTTGATTTATAGACATTTTTTCTTCTTGAGTTTTTGCTTCTTTTTCTCTTTTTTCCAAATCAGTTAATGTTTTTTGAATATTATATATATTATTACTGTATATAGTTTTGCCTTCATCTGTAAAAATATAATTAGCATCTATATAAAAAACATATTCTTTATTGTCTGATGATAAAAGTTTATCAAATTTTTCTATTATTCTAAATTTAATATTTAGATTATAATTGAATGTATTTTGAGAATACAGTAAAATACTAGGTAGAGTTAATAATAGCAGTGTAAAATATTTTATCATATACTATTATTCGGAATTATTTTCTTATTATTTTGGAATAGATGACAATAATCTCATAAAATCTTTATCATTTGGGAATAATTTTAAAGCTTCTTCAGATATATCATTTGCATTATTATATCTTCTTTCATTATATTCAGTAACAGCATAATTATAATATGAAACTTTCAAATTATTTCTTAATACTTTGGCATCATCACCTATATCAGCAATACCAAGTTTGTATGTTTGTATAGCATTTGGATAATCTTTTTGACTTAAATATGAAGTGCCTATTGTATTGTAATAATGTATTCTATTATTTTTTGTCATAGAACTTGAAGGATCAAATATATAAGCTTCTTCTAAAGTTTTATATGCTTCTTCATAATTATTTCTTTTTAAATAATCTAAAGCTAATCTATTATAAGCATTAACTAGATTATTATTATACATTTTAGTATTTGGAGATAGATAATAAGCTTTTTTAGCCATTACTAATTGTTTTTCCAAATCTTTTTCAATTTTCTTTAATGATATAGAATTAGGGTATAATGTTGCTATTAAAGTAAAAATATCCACTTCATTTCTATCTCTATAATTTCCTTGAGGTACGAATGTAACTATTGTGGAATTTCCAGTATTTCTTATTTCTTTTTGTCCCGGATTAAATCCTCTTGATATAGTTGTTTCTACATCTATTTTTCCTTGATCTGTATATACAGTACAAAAAGAGTGACTAGATGTTAATACACCTGTAACTTTAAATCCGAATTCACTATATAATAATGAATATAATATGCTTGAAGATAAACAGTTATATTCTCCTTTATATATTAAATCTTGGAATAGAGTAGATGTTTCAAAATATTGTTTTAACACCCCGCTGGAATATAACCAATTTAATAATCTTTTACCGAAATCATAAGCACCTTCTTTTGTATATTGAGATAATTCTTTTTTGGCAAGATTTCTTATTTCATCTAATTTTCCTCTGAAAAAATCGAATTCATCTTTATCTGTAATACCAGATGCAATTATGAAACCATCATAATGTATTTCTAAATCATTAGTTTCACCATTATCTATTTTTGTAAAGAAGTCATATTCCAATTCAGTAAGTTCGTCTGCATCAAATCTTATTTTATCAGATGGTTTAGCATATATTATTGAATATGAAACAAATATAAGAAATAAAAGTATTTTAATATAGCTTTTCATATAACCTCTAAAGTTATAAAAATTATTCAGTTAAATTATCAAGTTCATCTCTGTATCTTGCAGCATCTTCATATCTTTCTTCTCTTACTGCCTGATCCAATAATCTTTGTAATTCTTCTTTGTTTTTTTTGCCGCTATCTTTAATACTTTGATTATTCTGGTTTATATTATTATTGTTATTATTTTCTTCAGGTTCTCTCTTTAAGAAAATATTTTCACTTCCGCTTTCTTTCAATTCTTCTCTATCAAATCTTTGATATGTGAAAGGGATACTGTCTTTTACTTTCATTAAAGTATCATTTTCTTCTAATACTATTCCTGCTTTATCTACAACATGTTCTTCTATAAATATAGGAGCTCTGCATTTGAGAGAAAGAGCTATAGCATCAGAAGGTCTTGAATCAATAAATATATTTTTTGCATTATGTTCAATAACTAATTTTGCAAAAAATGTATCTAAATGTACATTATCTATTATAACATTTATAAGTCTTATAT
Organism: Brachyspira pulli; assembly: GCF_036997785.1. Taxonomy (NCBI): domain Bacteria; kingdom Pseudomonadati; phylum Spirochaetota; class Spirochaetia; order Brachyspirales; family Brachyspiraceae; genus Brachyspira; species Brachyspira pulli. Next base: position 38,614 of record NZ_JAWLQI010000019.1, on the reverse strand, counting down.
TGCAATTTTCAAATATACTTCCTACTATATCATGTGTAAGAGGTCTTTCAATTTTATATCCTATAAGACTTGACATTATAGATTGAGCCTCTAAATATGCTATAGATATAGGGACAACTTTATCAGACTTTTCTGGTTTTAATATAACAACAAAACCTTTATCGGTTATTGCTAAATTAAGTATTTTTGCTTCTACCACTTTATAAACCTCGTTTTTAAACCTATTACTTATATTTACTTACTATAATATTAATATATATATATTATTTGTCAAGGTAAATTTTATTTAATATTCTACTTGTCGATAATTAAAAATTATTATATTATAATATTTTACTATTTATATTGAAATATAGTTTAATAAAAGTTATAATCACTTTAAAATATAATTTATAAATATGGAATCTATGAGAAAGAAAATATTTTTTATTTTAGTATTAACAATATTTTTCACATTTAATTTGTTAGCACAGACAACCGAAGATTTACCTCCTTTGCCTCCTGAAAATCCAGAGGTTATTCCTATGAGTGAAATACATGAAGGAATGGAAGGTGTAGGCTATACCGTTATACATGGTACTAATGTACAGCCTTTTAAAGTTAAGGTATTATCTATCTTGAAAAAGAGATGGCATAATAGTGATGCTATACTTATACAGTGTGAAGGATTAAATTTAGAACATTCGGGTACTGTTGCAGGTATGAGCGGTTCGCCTATATATTTTGACGGTAAAATAGCTGGTGCTTTAGCTTTTGGTTGGAATTATGCAAAAGACCCTATAGCCGGAGTTACTCCTATAGAAGAAATGTATAAACTATATGAAGATACTAATGCCAAAGCTCCTTCCTTAGGTTTTGCAGATGATAATTCACTTCAAACACCTCTTATATTCTCAGGTATAAGCAGCAAGGCTTTTAATGAATATTCTTCTTCATTTAAGAAAAGCGGTTTCTATCCTATGCAGGCAGGCGGTTCAGTTTCAGATACTAATCAAGCTAGTAAATTTTTGTTTGGTGATTCTGTTGCTATAGTTATGGCTGACGGCGATGTTTCTCTTGCTGGAATAGGTACTGTTTCACATACAGATGATGAAAAATTCTTACTTTTCGGTCACTCAATGTGGTCTAAAGGAAGATTAAGAGCTCCAGTATCAAGAGCATATATAAATCATATAGTAGCATCAGTTGATTCTTCATTTAAATTGGGTGCTGCTTATTCTAATTATTTAGGATATACTGTTTATGACGGTGTATTTGGTGTTTCCGGAGTTTATGGGGAAGTACCTGAAAATACTATGGTTCCAGTAAAATTGGAAATAGAGGATCAAACATTCCTTACTAGAGATTATAATTTCAGAGTATTGAATGATCCTACTTATTTTACAGATATACTTTCTATGGCTATATATAGTGCTATCAGTTCTACAGCCGGCGGAGATGAAGAAGGTGTATTCAGTATTAGTTATGAAATAGAAACTGATTATTTTGCCGAACCTTATAAAGTTACAGATAAAATATTAGCTTATTCTTCTACTGATGCTTTCAAATCAGCTATAGAACAATTAATATCTCCTATTGATTTCTTTATATACAATAATTTCAATAGGGTAGGTATAAAATCAGTAAAATTGTCTATAAAAAGAAATAATCTTGAATATGCTTTCTTAAATGATATTACTTTAGTTGAGCCTAGAGCAGTTGCGGGTGAAACTATACATTTAAGAGTAGGTGTTACGCCTTATGGACAAGAAAAACAATACATAGATATACCAGTTAAACTTCCTGTTAATTTGAAAACAGATGTTTACAGTATTTATGCAGCTAATGAGTATATATATTACTATGCAGAAAAATTATTTATGCCTAGTAAATATGAAATAAGAAGTTTAGATGATGTAATGCGTATATATGGAAAGAGTTATGATGACAGTGCTTTGAAGGTATGGCTTTATTCATCATCAAGAGGTGTTCAAATAGGAAAGGATTCATTCCCGACACTTCCTCCATCAAAATATGGTATAATGGCAAAAAATGCTACATCTGATAAGGCTGCTGTTATTACTGCTATAAATGGAAATTATAAAATGCCATGTTCTATACTTGGATTAATGAAAATAGATATAATAATTGAAGGGGCTAGAAAATATGAAAATCGCTAAGATTGTTTTTATACTGCAATTAATATTTGTATTAACTTCTGCTAATGTTTTTGGTGTTGTTACTAGGACATTATCTAGCACAAAAAGAGGTTTTTATGATAATGGTATATATGATGGAATAATGCTTACAGAACAGGGCAGTTTAACTTTAGCTCCTGTTATAGAGCAAAATGGTTCTATTAATGGAAAAGATATTTGGAAAATATATCCAGCTAATGACGGAACTATGTTTGCTGCTATAAGCGGAACAGGGGCAGAATTATATAAAAGAGAAGCTGATTCTACTAATTTTACTTCTTTTGCTGCGGCAACTAATGAAAGTGCTTTTACAGCTGTCATTAGTGATAGTGCCGGAAATGTATATGCTGCTACTGGCCCTTATGCTAAAATTATTAAATATGACAGTCAAGGTAATGAGATTTGGAGTAAAACTTTAGATGACACTTATGTATGGGATATGAAGTTTGATAACAATGGTAATTTGTTTGCTGCTGCGGGCGGTAATAATGCCAGAGTATTAAAAATTACATCTGATGGAGATATTAGAGAAATATTAAAAACAGATGAACAGCATGCTATGTCATTATATTTTGATTCTAAAAATCATAAACTTTATGTAGGAACTGCAGGCAGAGGTCTTGTATTATGCATAGATTTAGCTACTAATTTAGAAAATCCTTCTCATAAGGTAGTTTATGATACTGCTGAAAATGAAGTTTATGCTATTACTATGGATAATATAGGTAATTTATATTTTGGTACTGCTACTAGAGAACCTGCTTATTTAATGCTTCCTTCTATAATAGATGGTGATAAAAGACCTAATGAAAGCGATAAAGAATTTAGAAATTCATTATATAAAGCTGATACTAATGGAACTGTTCAAAGATTATTCTTCTTAAATCAAACATTAGTTTTAGCATTAAGCAGTGATAAAAATAATAATGTATATTTTGTTACTGGAGATACTGCTGATATATATAAGATAAATGGAAATGATGGACTTTTATCTTATATAGGCGGATTAAAAAATAAAATACTTTCTACATTTGCTGTTAATGAAGAAGGACTTTATTTTGCTATATCAAAAACGGGTGAAATATATAAAATAAAACATGGATATCCAACTCAAGGAAGTTTCACAAGCGATACATTAGATTTAAAACTTTTAAGTAAATTAGGAAGTTTAAATACTATGACTACTATTCCAGATGGTGCTAATGTAACTGTTGAAGTTAGAACTGGAAATGTGGCTAGAGTAGATAATACTTGGAGTGATTTTACTCCGGTTGATGCTAATGGAAAAGTAAATGTTCCAAACGGCAGATTTATGCAATTTAAAGTTACAATGGAAACTACTGATGAAGAATTAACACCAGTATTGAATTCTATGGATTTTACTTATGTTGAAAATAATTTAGAACCTGAAGTTTTGAATGCTGGTCTTACTACTAGATATCGTCAGCAAAATGATTCTTCTGAAACTGCTAAAAGTCCTCAGCTTGAAGAAAATGAAGCTATGGTATATTGGAAAGGTTCTGACCCTAATGGCGATAAACTTATATATGATTTAGAGTATAGATTAAAAGGTGAAAAAAATTATAGAAAATTAGCTAGTAATTTAGAAACATCATATTATAAATTTAATTCTTATTTAATGCCTTCTGGTATTTATGATTTCAAAATAACTGCAAGTGATAAATATGATAATCCAGTTGGAGAGATAAAAACAAAAACTTTAGAGGTATTTAATGTAAAATATGATAATGATCCTCCTGAAGTTTTTGATTTCAATGTTTCTGGTAATGGAGCTAATAGACAAATTACTTTCAGAGTAGAAGATAAATTATCTTTTATTAAAACTGTTAGATATTCTACTATAACAGGAGAGTGGAGATATATTGTTCCAGATGATAAATTATTAGATTCTATGAATGAAACATTCTCAATTACTATAGATGATCCTGATGCTGGCTCTGTAACTATTGAAGTAATGGATGCCGATGGTAATATTAAATATTATTCTTTTTTGATATAATTTTATAAATTAAATGTTATTGAGATAGTGAATTTATATTTACTATCTCTTTTTTATTTGTATATAATTAAATAAATGAAATATATTATCTAATATATAAAAAATAGCGGAGGTAAAATGAAGGCTATAATACTTGCAGATTCAAGAACTTTAAAACTTACTCCTTTCAGTCTTGTTAAACCAGTAGCATTATTAAAGATAAATGGAAAAACAATATTAGAAAATATGATTAATATTTTGAAAAAAGAAAATGTTGATGATATAACTGTTGTTACTGGATACAAACATGAATTATTTGATGAATACAAAACAAAATTAGGTTTTAAAAATGTAGTACATAAAGATTATTATACCAAAAATACAAGTGCCTCATTAAAATTGGTTATAGATGAAATAGAAAAAGGCACAATAATACTTAATGGAGATATGTTTTTAGAGGATAACTTTTTTAAATATATTAGACCTGATATATCGCAATTTTTATCACAAAAAATAATAGATAATGCTGTTTCATTTGGTTATATATCTGATAGAAATTCAAAGCTTGTTGATATAGATGCCAATGCTACAAATGGATATGGAGATGGTATTGCCATATTAGATAATGAAGAAGATATTGAGGTTTTAAAAACTGAACTTATGAATATTCCTGATTATGATGCTTGGGAGTATTGCATATTAAATTCTATTGATAAAATAAATTTTTATGTTTTTGATCATGATAATCTTTATACAAGAATTAATTCTTTTGGAGATGCTTTATATCATGATAATTTACTTACACCAAAGGAATTAGCTGAGCAATGTTCTGATAATGATAGGGCAGAAAAACTTGGCGGAATTACAAATATTAATTATAAAATAAAATTCTTAGGTCAGGATAAAGTTATAAGAATACCTGGAAAAGGAACAGAATATATATTAGATAGAAATGCTGAAAAGAAAATTTTGAATATTATATACGATAAAGATATAGTTCCTAAAAGTGAATTTTATGACAGTGATTTAAAATTAACTGATTTTTTAAAAGGATATAGAAATTTAGAATTCCATGATATAAAGAATGATTTTGATGTTGTTCTGCCTCTTATAATAGAACAGATGAAAAAATTGCATTCATTAAAACATGAGGATTTTGAATCTTTTAAAACAATTTCAATAGTTGAACAAATAAATAATTATGAAAGACTTGCAAAGATTCAATTAGTCACAAGATTAGAACATAAATTTATACTTGATTTAGCCAGAAAGATAGATAATTCACCGAAAGTATTATGTCATATGGATTTGCAGCTGCCTAATATAATGTATAATGGTAAAGATATAAAGTTTGTTGATTTTGAATATGCAGGATTTTCTTCTATTATTTGGGAGCTTGGTAATTTTACTGCAGAATTGGAATTGAATCAAAAACAGATAGAGAAAGTTATAAATTTATATGGCGATATTACTTATCGTGAAATTATGATAGGGCAATTAATATCCAATTATGTATGGGCTTTATGGGGTTGGATTTGCGATCATATATCATTGGGAAGAAATTATTTAACTAGATTTCATGCCAATATGAATATTTTTGATGATTAAAGATTTTTTATGAATTATAATAAACAAAATTTTTTAGGACATAGTTTAGCTTTTATAAGTGTTTTTATATGGTCAGCACTTTATGTTTCTACAAAAATATTATTAGAACATTTTAATGCATTTGAATTATTATTTTTACAATTCATTATAGGTTATATTTTCCTTTTGATTATTAAACCAAAAAGACTTGTATTAGAAGATAAAAAAGATGAAATATATTTTATTATATGCAGCCTTTTCGGTATTACAATATACAATTTATTTTTGAATATTGCTATAGATTATTCTTTAGCTTCTAATGTTAGTGTTATAATTGCAGCATCTCCTTTATTTACTGCTTTAATTAGTTTTTTATTAAAGATAGAGAAGCCTTATTTTAATTTTTTTATTGGATTTATTATATCTATAGTTGGTATTATTATAATAACTTTCAATGGAAAAATAGAATTGCAGTTAAAACCTTTAGGAGATATTATGGCTGTAATTTCTAGTATAGGCTGGGCTGTTTATTCAGTATTTATAGTAAAGATTACATATAAGAAATATGACTTTATATTATCTACTAGAAAGATTATATTTTATGGAATTGTATTTATGATTCCTTCATTTTTCTTTTTTGATTTTAATCCGAATTGGGCGGCATTAAAAAATCCTATAGTATTATTTAATATGCTGTTTGTAGCTATTTTTGCTTCCGGTATATGTTTTATTATATGGAATGAAGCAACGGATTTAATAGGAGTTTTAAAGACTAATGTATATGTTTATTTGACTCCTATAATTACTATAATTATTTCTATAATAGTGCTTAAAGAAAGAATGACTTTTATTGCTTTTATTGGTATAACTTTAACATTGATTGGAGTTATAGTTTCAGAATTAAGATTAAATAAAAAATTATAGTTCTTTGTCGTATAAATAAAAATCTATATCGTATTTTTTAGTGAATGGTATTGAGAAATGTTTTTCTTTATTTTTATGCATTCCAAAATGTTCATAAAATTTATAATTACAATAAGTATCAGTATATAAATAAAGATTGTTAATATTATTTTCTTTTAGATAATCATTAAATTGCTGAAAAAGTGCTTTACCTATACCAAGACCTTGACAATCTCTGCTTACTGCGAAAAATGAAAGTTCAGCATCATAATTTTTATTAGTTTGTTTGTATAGATTATTATTTATTGATTTTATTTTTTTGTATACTAATAAAGAAATGAGTCCTTCAATATTTTTTGACATTTTAGATTTTATTTTTTGTATTTGATTTTGGTATAAATTATTTGTTTTTGAATTTGTTATTTTACCTATTAAAAATCCGACAGGTATTTCATCTTTTAAAGCTATATTAGCGAATGTTGCAGTATTAAGAAATGAATATAAATTTAATTGAGCTGTAAGTTTTGCATTTCTTTCTGATAGTATATTATTAAATCCCCAAACTTTTATTACAATGTCAGTTAGAATATGGAAATCATTTTCTGTATATTCTCTGTAACTAATATTGTGACTCATAATTTGCTGTTTTAATAATCAAAAAAATTATTCATATCTTTAAATATTTCTTTCATACTTCCTCTTAATAGTGTAGCATTAGGAAGTGATTGAATGAATTGAATGCCGTAATTTTTGGTATATAGTCTTCTGTCGAGAACAAATACAACACCTCTGTCATCTTTGCTTCTTATAAGTCTTCCGAATCCTTGTTTGAATTTTATAACTGCAAAAGGTAGGGCATAATCTAAAAAGGCATTGCCTCCATTTTCTTCGATGAATCTGTATCTTCCTTCACTTATAGGATCTGTTGGTACTGCAAATGGCAATTTAGGGATTATAACAACTTCTAAATTTTTTCCTGCAACATCTACACCTTCCCAGAATGAATCAACGCCATAAAGTACATTGTTTGAAGAAGATTTGAACATATCCAATAATGTATGTCTGTGTACTGATGCTGTTTGTGCTAATGCATTTATATTTTTCTTTTTTAATTTTTCAGATGTACTTTCATAAACGCTCATTAAAGATGAAAATGAAGTAAATAATATAAATGCTCTGCCTCCAGTGATATTGCATACATCTAATAATATTTTTGATGTGAAGTCATTAAATGTATCGCTTGCTACATCTGGCATATCTGTTGCAATATAAAGCCTTGCATTATCTTCATAATTGAATGGAGATTCCAAATATATTTCTATTTTTTTATTTTTTTCTATAAAATCAAAACCTAATCTATTAGAAAAGAAATTAAAACTTTTTGAAACTGTTAAAGTTGCTGAGTACATTGCAACAGTATCAAATCTTGAATATAAATAGTCATTCAAATTTTTTGCAACTGTAACAGGTGTTAAATGCCAATTAAGTATAAGACTTCCTTTTTTAGTTAGTCTTGTTTCTATCCATCTTATATATTCATCTTTTTTATAATCTATTGCAGCATTTAATGATACTAATTGTCTTTTCAACCTCTCTAAATAGGCATTTGACATCTGTGCTATTTCTTCATAATCAAAACCTTTTTCTATAGCAATATCAAAAAACTTTTTATATAATTTATCGCAAGTATTTACAAGCGAAGTCATTGATAATACCATTTCTCTAAGAGGTTTTAATCCGTCATTTTTCCAATGAGCTGTACTAACAAGTTCAGGACTTATTCTAAATTTGTATCCCAATCCTTCTTTTGTCTGTATGTTTTTATGACAATAATTAATAAATTCTTTTGATTTATCATCTACAACATTTTTTAATCTTGCTGTATAATCATGTGCTTTATTTATTAAATCTATTATTTCATCATATTCCGATTTTTCAATTAATGCTTTTTTCTCATTAAGCATAATATTGATACTTTCTATAACTCCAAGTCTTTTATTCTTTTTTATTCTTGAAATATAGAAAAGTGCTTTTAGTATACCATTTTTACTTCCTTCATCACCAAAGTAACTGGAAGCAGAATTCTCGAAATTATGTGCCTCATCAATTAAAACTTTTGTGTATCTAGGAAGAAGACTGTATCTGCCTGCAGTTTCTGCATATAAAGATAAATCTGCACAAAGTATATGATGATTAACTATTAATAATTGAGCAGCATTTAATTGTTTACGCATTTTATAGAAATAGCAGTCTTCTAAATATTCGCATTTTCTATGAGTACAAGTATCTGTATCACAGCAAACCATTTCCCATAATTCGCCTTTAGGCTTGTATCCTAAATCTGTGATTGATCCGTCTTTAGTTACATTAAACCAATTATTTATATCTTCAAAAAAATGTACCTGCTCTTCAAAATCAAATCTGTCTGCATCGTTTAAAGCTTCTTTTACTTTTTTAATGCATACATAATTATTGCGTCCCTTAACTAAAGCGTATTTTACACTAGGAGCAATTCCGCCTATAATAGATGGTATATCTTTTGAAATTATTTGTTCCTGTAAATTTATTGTATTAGTTGATATAACTATTCTGGTTTTATTTTCTTTAAGCCATAAAAGGGCAGGCACTAAATATGCAAAAGATTTTCCAATACCTGTACCAGCTTCTGATATTAAATGTTTATTATTGTTGAATGCTTCTATTGTAGCTTCTACAAGTTCTGTTTGTTCCTGTCTGTATTCATATTTTTTTAATAATTTGCTTAATGTTCCATTTTCAGTAAACATAAATAAAGCATCTGGAGTATCTATTGTTTTTACATTTTCTGATTTTATAGGCTTTACAACTTCATAATATTCATCAACATCATTATTTACTATATAGAAACCAACTCCTGCATTATTTCCGAGTTCGCTTGCTATTGCTAAATCAGCTCTTGAAGGTGTAAGCTGTCCAGATGGGTGATTATGAATTACAGCATCAAATTCTAATGATAGTGATATAATTGCTGGTACTGAGTCTTTATTTCCTCTTGCCATTACTTCTATATAATCAAGTATACCATAAGCATTAAAATTTATTCCAAAATATACTTCATTTCCATAAGCGTCTACTATCGACTTTCTCATAAAGTTAATTGCGTCTATGGAAAATACGCTGTCTATTTCTCTTGCATAATTATTACTCATATTGGTATAATAATATAGTATATATCGAAATCTTTGTCAATGTTTTTTTAATATAGTTTTATTAACAAATACAATTTTTTATTTCTAAGCATCTATTCAGCCCGCCCACCCCTTATATGATAGGCATTGATTTTTAATTATGGGCTAAAGTATTATTTGTATTAATTTCATTAGTTGTTATGTTGTTTACAAACATAGTTTTTACTTTTTCATTAGTTAGAGGAGAGTAAAAATCATGTATTAATTCATAACCTTTTTTTATTGCATTAGTATCATAAGCACTATAAATATGATTGCTTGATAGAGTAGGCATATTTATGTTAGGATCTTCTTTGATAGGCTTCATAACAAAATCAAATCCGCTTTTCTTGAAGAATGCATAATAAGTTGGAACATAAGAAAAATTAATTTCTTTGTTTTCATTAATTTCTAATGAAACAACAGTACCTATGTCAAGATAAGGATATCTTCCTTTGTGATTTGCTATAAAATTTCCTAAAGAATATATTATTATACCGCTATGATTTGTACCTTCATATATCTCTACAGGTCTAGGAACATGCGGGTGATGACCTACTATTATGTCAACTCCATTTTCTATTAATGCTCTTGCAGTTTCCTTAGTTGCTTCTTCAGGAGCAGTTGTATATTCTAATCCGAAATGCAATGATATTATTTTTATTTCATTGTTTGTAGCAAGTGCCAAATCAGATTTTACTTTTTCTATTAAATCTTCTTGTTTAGGGAAAAAATTCATAAAATAGAAATGATCATTTTTATTTGTTTTATGACTTAATCCATTATCAAGCATTGTATATGCTGATATAAAAAGAGGCACATTATTAATATTTGTTATGACAGGTGCTATACTATGTGAATTAGTAGAACCTCCTAAAGTCAATTTATTATTTCTATGAAGCTCAGCAACTGTTTCTGATTCTGCTTGAGCTCCTTGGTCATAGGCATGATTATTAGCAATGGAAAAAGTATTAAAATAATTGAAAAAATATTTTAAATAATCTAATGAACCATTAAATTCAGGATAAGGCATAGGAGGCTTATTAGTATTAACAACGAATTCTAAATTGGCAAATACAATATCTCCTTGAAAGTAATCTTTTAAATCTATTAAAACATCATTACTTTCAAAAGCCTTAACTATAGTAGGGTGAGTCATTATATCACCAGTGAATACTAATTTAATACTTTCAGGCGGCTCAGGAATTTTTTCTTCTTCTTTTTTATTTACTTCATTGTCGGAACATGAAATTAATAAGGATAAGAAGAATATAACAGCAATAATATTTTTTATCATAGTTTTTTACCTAATTGTTTTTTTTATTTGTTATTTTTATTATCTTATTCATTTGCAATTTCTAAATCATTTTTTTCCATATCATGCATATCTATTTGTTCATTATTTTCAGTGTTGTCAATATTATCATTACCTCTTGTATATTTTAGAGGAGTGAATTCTATTTCTACAATTCTTCTGTCTTCAACTTTCATTATCCTTCCTCTATAACCTTTTAGTATAAAACGTTCATTAGTTTCTGGAATATGATCAAGCATATCAAGAACATATCCTGCTATAGTTTGATATTCTTCATGCTCTAATTCTAATTTTAAAGTTTTATTAACATCTTCTATAGAAGCATTTCCGTTTATAATTATTCTTTTTCCTTTAAATCTTATTACATCAGCCTCTTTTTTATCGCTTTCATCTTCTATATCACCCATAATTTCTTCTATTATATCTTCCATAGTAACAAGTCCTGCAGTTCCGCCGTATTCGTCAATAGTAATAACCATTTGTAATTTCTTTTTTTGCATATCATTAAATAAACTGCTTATAGTTTTAGTTTTAGGTACGAAATATGGAAGCATAATATAATCAATAGCTTTCTTTTTTATTTTGTTTGCTTTTTTGCCGCCGACTTTAACATATTCTTTAAATAATGATCTTGTATGAAATATACCTATTATATGATCAACTGTTTCTTCATAAACAGGAAATCTTGAAAGACCAGTTTCTACAGTAAGTTTAATTATCTCATCAACATCTGTTTCAGCTTCTATACATACCATATCAACACGCGGAGTCATAATTTCTTCTACAGTTTTATTTCTAAAATCTATAACACCAGTAAGAAGTTCATGAGTATATTCTTTTATTATACCTTCTTTATGTCCTAAATGAATTATAGTTGTAATATCTTCCATACTTGATAAAGCACTTCTTTTTTCTGCATTTCTTAACTTTTTAGGTACAAAATAATTCATTATGAAAGTTGTTACCTTATCCATTAAAAAAGTTATAGGTTTGAATATGAAATGACAGAATTTCATGAAATATAAAAGATAAGGCATTACTTTTTCAGCATTTACTCTCATCAATACTTTTGGTAATATTTCACCAAATATGATAATTAATATTGTTATAGTAGCTGTTGATATTGTTACCATTACATTTGTTGTTAAGTATGGCAAAGCATCAGCCAGCCTTATAGCAAATACTGTTATTATTGAGCTTGCTGTGATATTTACTATATTATTTCCAACTAAAAGAGTAGGGATCATAGAACTTGATTTTTCCCAATACTTTTTATCTTCTTCTTTTATTTTTTTCTCTCTTACCAAACGCATTAATGTAACATCATCAATAGAAGTATATGCTGTTTCACTTCCAGAAAATAACGCTGACAATATTATAAGTATGACAATAGTTAGTATTTCAAATAAATAAATTAATATAATCTCCATGATTTTATAAACCTTATTACTTTTTTATAATCTTTCTCTTAATTCCTTCATAAAATTAGTACCAGGATCTCTTTTTCCAGGATTTATGTATTTTGTATTTAGTTCTTTATATAAAGAATAATGAGGAAGTGTTTTATCTTTATATTCATAATGAGCTATAACGTATTTTATACTTTTATATTTGTTTTGTAGATATTTTATTAATTTGACATTAGATTCTAATTGTTCTTTAGTAAGTTTATCGGGATAGCCTATATTTTCTATACTTATAGAAGTATAATTAAATCCGACAGTATGTCTTGCTATATATTCCGTTGGAGTATTTGCATATATTGTACCATCATAATCTACTAGAAAATGCGTTCCAACATTTACTTCACCTCCAGCTTCTATGTCTGGTCTTCCAATTAATAAATCATTTTGAAATATGTTAACTGCTATTTTTAGATTTGGTGTTTCTGTAGAATGAACAACTATTATTTGAGGATTATCTAAATATATTAAAGGCTGTCCATAATGAACTTTAGTATAATCCGACAATAGTTTTAATCTTAAAGAATTAGGCGTAATTTTATAACTGTTATTTATATCTATTTTAGGGGTATTATTTCCTGTTTTGGCATAATTAGTATTAATAACAGTATCTCTCATTGTGTTGTTACAAGATAATACTGTTATTATAATAAATATTGTACCAATTATATTTTTTAACATTTAATAAATTAAGCGTCCATAGCTATATTAACGCTAACGAATCCAAGAGAAGATTGGAAAGGTATGATTATAGTTTGTAAATTTTTAGGAATTATTTGTATTTCTTTACCAAAATAGAGTATAGGAGGAGTAATATCGCAGCTTATTCCTTCTTCAGCCAATTTAGTAATAGCAAGACCGCTTATAGTATTTCCCATTTCATTTATAACACTTCTCATCATATCTTCAAAATCATCTTCAGAATCATATTCACCGCGTTTTTTATCTGTAAGATTTTCAGTTAAAAGCTGAGAGAAATTTTCTGGGAATTCATAAAGAACCTGTCCATTAACATCGCCTACAATTCCAATAGCAACACCATATCCAGAAAATAACTTACGTCCCTGACCTTTTACTAAAGTACCTTTTTCCATTGTAAGTCCTGCCATTTCTTTAAATATTGATACTAAAGACACTATGAATGGATTGATAAATCTAACATCCATAAATTTTATAGGAGTTGTAGCCATGTTTTTAATTCCTTCATTATTATTTTATTTTACTTATAATTATAACATACTTAATTTTTATTTCAATCTAAATTGCCAATTATTTATTACTTATGTAATTAAATGATTTATTTATAGTTATATTTTTTATTGTTATTAGTAATTATGTTTTTCTATATAAGTTTTTTAAAATAATTTTGTTAAGTTTTTTATGTATTTATTTTATGAAGTATATGTTTTATTAATATATGAAATAAAATATTTTGAGAATATTAATTTTATAATAAATATACCGTAAATATTTATAGTAAAAATATAAAAACTATTTATATATTTTTTATGAATTTAACTTGATATTTAACTTAAATGATATAGAATAAGAACAATAAATAGGGGTTTATTATGTCATTTGTTCATTTGCATGTACATACACAATATTCAATACTTGACGGAGCTTCAAGGATAAAATCACTATACTCAAAAAAAGATAAGAAAAAAAGGCTTATACCTGGTTTGATAGACAGAGCTGTTGAATTAGGAATGCCTGCAATAGCTATAACAGATCATGGTAATATGTTTGGAGCTATGGAATTTTTTTCTGAAGCTAAAGATAAAGGCATTATACCTGTTATAGGATGTGAGCTTTATGTAGCCCCTAAAACTAGATTCGACAAAAAATTAGAGAACTCAGAAGAAAAAAGTGCAATGCATCTTATTATGCTTGCTAAAGATAAAGAAGGATATAATAATTTATGTAAATTGGTTACTTTCGGATATACTGAAGGTTTCTACTATCGTCCTAGGGTAGATCATGAATTAATAGAGAAATATAATAAAGGTCTTATTTGTTTATCAGCATGTATGGGGGGAGAAATTCCTATAGCTATAAGGAAAAAAGATTATAAGCAAGCATCAAAATTAGCTGAATATTATAAATCTATTTTTGGTGACGATTTTTATATAGAACTTCAAGATCATGGAATGCCTGAAGAAAAGACTTTAAATAGTGCTTTATATAAGTTGGCAAATCATCATAATATAGAATTGGTTGTAACTAATGATGTGCATTATGTATCTAAAGAAGATGCTAAGGCACATGAAATACTTTTGGCTATACAGACAAAAGCTACTTTGGATTCTCCTAGAAGATATAAATTCCCAAGTAATGAATTCCATTTAAAAACTGAAGAAGAAATGATGAAATCATTTGCCAAACTTCCAAAGGCATTTGAAAATACAGTAAAAATAGCAGAGCAATGTAAAGATTTGAATATAATGACAAAAACCTATTACATGCCTAATTATGAGCTTCCTAATGGTGAAACTGAAACTTCAGCACTTAGAAATATGTGTATGGACGGTTTGAACAAATATTATAACAATAATATACCTAAAGAGGCTATGGAAAGGCTAGAAATGGAATTAGGTGTTATAGGAAAAATGGGATTTGAAGGTTATTTCTTGGTAGTTCAGGACTTCATTAACTATGCTAGAAATCATGATGTTGCAGTTGGTCCCGGACGTGGAAGTGCTGCTGGTTCAATAGTTGCATTTGCTACAGGAATTACTAAAGTTAATCCTCTTGATTATAATTTGCTTTTTGAAAGATTCTTGAATCCGGAAAGAAAAAGCATGCCCGATATTGACGTTGACTTCCAAGATGATAAGAGGGAAGTTATAATAGATTATGTAAAAAATAAATACGGTAAAGACAATGTTTCACAAATAGCTACTTTTGGTGCTTTGGGAGGACGTTCTGTTATAAGAGATGTTTGCCGTGTTATGGGTATAGATTTAGCTACAGCTGACAGGCTTGCTAAAAGTATACCAGATGATGTAAAAAGAGTAGTAGATATATATGATCACCCAGATTGTGCTGATCTTGTTAAAGAGATAGAAGGTAATAGAGAATTAAAAAATATGTATGAAATATCTACAAGACTTGACGGTTTGGTTAGGAATGTAGGTCTTCATGCTGCTGGTGTTATTATATCTTCTCACCCTATAGCTGATTTAGCACCAGTTTATCAGGATTCTAAGACAGGTACTAGAGCTTGCCAATATGAAATGACTTATGTTGAAAGTGCCGGTCTTATAAAAATGGACTTTTTAGGTATTAAAAACTTAAGACTTATAAAAGATGCTATAAAAGATATAAAAGACAGATATGGTATTGAAATAGATATAGATAAGATTCCTTTAGATGATGAAGCTGTTTATGATATATTTAGAAGTGCAGATACAGGCGGAGTTTTCCAGTTTGAAAGTCCTGGTATGCGTCAAATGCTTATAAATATTCAGCCTACAGGTTTTGATGACTTAGTATCAAGTGTGGCATTATACCGTCCAGGCCCATTAAACTCTGGTATGGATAAAGACTATGCTGATAGAAAAAATAAAAGAAAAGAAATAGTATACAAACACCCAGATTTAGAGCCTATACTTAAAGAAAGTCAGGGAGTACTTATATATCAAGAGCAGATTATGGCTATAAGTAGGGTTATAGGCGGATTCACTGCTGCAGAAGCTGATGATTTAAGAAAGGCTATGGGTAAAAAAATCGTAGAGAAAATGAACTCTATGGAAGAGAAATTTATTAAAGGCGGACTTGAAAGAGGTTATGATAAAGAGTTATTGACTTATTTATTTGATACAATGAAAGGTTTCGCTGAATACGGATTCAACAAGTCTCACTCTGTTTGCTATGCTTTAATTGCTTATCAAGAGGCTTATATTAAAGCTCATTATCCTATGGAATATTATGTGGCTTTACTCAATACTGTTATAGCTGACACGGATAAAATTTCTCTATATCTTAACGAAATTAAACAGAAAAATATAGAGATAGTTACAGCAAGCGTATTTGAAAGTGATGCTTTATTCTCTCAAAAGAATGGCAAAATAGTTTATGCTTTACATGCAGTTAAAGGTGTAGGACTTCATGCTGCTTTAGCTATTCAGGAAGAAAGAGAAAAGAATGGACAATTCAAAAATTTAGAAGATTTTGTAAAACGTGTTGATGTTCATTTAGTTAATAGAAAAGTATATGAAACTCTTATAAAATGCGGTGCTTTTGCTGAATTCGGTCATACTGAAAGTGCTTTGATTTCTTCACTTGATGCTATACTTGCTCATGCATCTAATTATCAAAAAGAAACTTTATCAGGTCAGACTATGTTATTTGACTCTATGTCTGAAGATGATACCGGTGGTGCTTCTTTGGTAATAGAAAAGCAAGTTGAGTATGCTTCTAATATTTTGATGGAAAATGAAAAAGAGGTTTTAGGTTTTTCATTAAGATATCACCCTTTTGCAAGATATATTACTAAAATTGATTATAAATATTTCAATAATACTTTAGATATAGATAATTTAAAAGATAAAGATGAATTCTTAATTCCTGCAGTTGTTCTTAATGTTATAGAATCAACTACAAAGAAAAATACACCTATGCTTACATTAAAAGTTATAGATTTATTCTCTGAGTATGTATTCTATATAACAGCTAAAACTCAAATAGAAAAATTTAAAGATATGTTAAATGAGCAAGTTGGTATTGTGATAAAAGGACGCAGAGAGAAGAACAGATTTTCTGATAAAATATACAACAATATAGTTGATATTAAATTATTGGATTCTTTCTTAAAAGATAAAAATCTTAAACTTAAAGAAGTTAAAAGAGATAACATAAAAAGAGATAATGTAATTGAAACAGCAGCAGAAAATAAACAAGTTCAATCTCAAAATGAAGCTCCATTTAAGAATATTAATAAAGAAAATGATATTAAACGTTCTGATAATGTTGTTTCAAATACTCCGTTTACAAGCAGACCTAATAATAGTATAGCTGTTAAACATTCTAATAGCGGTAAAAAACAATTAGCTCTCTATGTGAATAAAAATATATTTGATGATATGGATTTATTATGTTTGCAAAATGCAATATCTTTGAATCCTGGAGATTATACTATATTCTTAAAATTAAAATCCGAAAGCGGTACAGAAGTATTTAAAATAGGTGAGGATTATAAGGTTGATCCTAATCAGAGATTCTTGAATGAAGCTAAAAGTTCATTAAGGTCTTTAATAGAAATAGAATATGCTTAAAAGATGATTTAGAGATATAAAAAAGACTGTTAATTTTTGTTAATTAACAGTCTTTTTTTATGTGGAATACAAATTATTATTTTTTATTATTGCTAATAAAAATTGTTCGCTCAAAGGCTATGTTAAGTAAACTTGCCAGAGGCTCACAATTTTTATAATTAGCTTTACAATATTTAAAAATTATTATTTTTTATTATTGCTAATAAAAATTGTTCGCTCAAAGGTTCTGTCAAGTAAACTTGCCAGAGGCTCACAATTTTTATAATTAGCTTTACAATATTTAAAAATTATTATTTTCTTTTATTGTCTACTAATCCCATTTTTTCTCTTACTTCATATAATGTTTTTTCAGCAACTTCAGAAGCATTTTTAGCTCCTTCTTTAAGAACATCATAAATATAATCTTTATCATTAGATAATTTATTGATATTTTCTCTAATAGGTGCTAATTCGTTATTTATGTTTTTTGCTAGCATTCTCTTACATTGTACGCAGCCTATAGTTGCATTTTTACAGCCTTCGCAAATTTCTTTTTGCTCATCTTCAGTAGAAAATATTTTATGATAATTATAAACATTACATATATCAGGATTTCCAGCATCTGTTTTTAATTTTCTGTTTGTATCAGTCATAGCTTTCTGCATTATTAATTTCTCAGTTTCTTCTGCTGTTAATGATAATGCAATATGGTTATTCAAAGACTTACTCATCTTATTTTGACCATCTAATCCTAATATTCTTAAGACCTTACCATGGTAAGTATCTGGTTCTTTAAAATATTCTCCGTATCTGTTATTGAATTTTCTAACTATCATTCTAGTTAATTCAACATGCTGTTCTTGGTCTTCTCCAACAGGGACAATGTCTGGGTGATAAAGCAATATATCAGCAGCCATTAATGAAGGGTAGGTTAATAAAGCAGCATTAATATTTTCTACATTTTTTCTTGATTTATCTTTATATTGAGTCATTCTTTCTAACTCTGCTACAGGTATAATAGAGTTAAATATCCAGGCAAGTTCAGTATGAGCTCTTACATCAGATTGTACGAATATAGAACATTTTTTTGGATCAAGTCCGCATGCTAAATATTCTGTAGCTGCATCCATTATTCTTTTTTGCATTTGAGTAACATCATATTCTACAGTTATAGCATGATAATCAACTATACAAAAAAATCCGTAATAATCATCAAGTATAGTAACCCAGTTTTTTAAAGCACCAAGATAATTACCAATATGAAGTGAACCAGTAGGCTGTATTCCGCTTAACATAACTTTTTTTGACATTTTATAACTCCATTTTATTAATTTTATTCAGCTTTTATATTAGCAATTAAGAAACCTTCTTCAGTAGTTTTTAAATCGCTAACATTAATATATATAAGTCTTTTATCTTCTGTTTCTATTAATAATTTTTTGTTTAAAGGATTCAAATCTTTTATTACAGCAGGTACACTATTAAATACTAATTTAGTTCCAACTTTAGGTAAGTCTTTCTTTAATGAACAATAAGCCTTATATTCATGACCTAAACAGCACATAAGTCTTCCGCATTGTCCTGATATTTTTATTGTATTCAAAAGCATTCCTTGTTCTTTTGCCATCTTTATAGTAATAGTTTCAAATTTACCTTTTATTACTTTGCAGCATAATTCACGTCCGCATATTCCGCATCCGCCTATAGATCTGGCTTCATCTCTAACACCTATTTGTCTTAATTCTATTCTTGTTTTGAAATGTGCTGCTAAATCTTTTACTAACTCCCTAAAGTCTATTCTTTCCTCAGCAATAAATTCGAATAGAAGTTTAGCTCTGTCCAAAAAATAATATGAACTTATTAACTTCAAATCCAAATTATGATTATTTACTTTTTCTTTGCATATTTTAAATGCTTCGGCAGCATCTTCTGTATTTATTCTATGCTGTTCCAAATCTTTTTCATCTGCTATTCTTAATATATTAAATATTTTATTTTTGTTATTTTTTGTTTTTATATGATTGTTTTCTTCTGCTGCTACTATATCTTTTAATTCTTCTGAAATTTCTTCATCATGAGAAGAGTCATCAAGCAAATTTTCATCGTTATTTTCTATATGTTCATTGTTCTCATTGTTTTCGTTATTTTCTTCTTCTAATGAATCTATATCTATATCTTCAAAATTTAATACTTGACCTATTTCTACGCCTTCATCTGTTTCTATAACACAGGTGTCTTTAATTTTTATATTTTCTATGTGTAAATGTTCAAATTTTCCTATATTAGAACCCCTAAATTTTATATGGGCTATATTTTTTATCATTAAAATACTCCAATATTTATTAAAAATAATTAAATTTATAGATATTATATTTTATTTTTAAGTTGATATTATTGCAAGTATTATTTTTTAATATAGGATAAAAAAATATATATTAATGTATACTTTTTTGATTGATAAATATTACATATAGTATATTATAGTATATATGCAGTTTTTGATAAAATTATTTTCGTTAATGATACTATCATTTTCTTTATTTTCATGTGCAACTGTACCAGAAATTTATTTAAAAACTAATAATGGTTCATATTGGAAGGAACTTGTAAAAAATAAAGTGGCTTCAGACAACTATCAAAATATATATAGATTTGATAAAAATGCTAATATGAGCTTAATTGTTTATGGATACAAAAGCAAAATTAAATATACTTTATTTTTAATGAAAGAGCATAATCAAGCTTTTTATTATAAAAAATTTACTTTGAAAAATTATATTATAGAGAGTTTGCCTTCTCTTAATTTATATAGAGATGTTACTACCAAAAATGCTTATACTCCATTATACCTTGATTTTTCATTTTATTTTTCAAGTAGTTTCAAAGATAGAAGTATATACATGCCTATAGGATTAATGGTGGAAGATAATAAATTATATATAGCTAAAGTATATGATTCAAGCTATAAAGACAAATTAAGATATTGGCTTAGAAAAAATGGTTATGGCAGAGGTAGAGAATGGATACCTGCTATAAATGCTGATTGGAGTTCTTACCCTATACCTACAGAACATGAAATTGATTGGGATAAAATTGAATTTGTTGGTACATTATTTTAGTTTAATGATTTTTAAGAATATAGTATACATTCATTAGTTTTATCAAAAAATAATAATATAGTTATTATATACCAAAAATTTTTAAGTTTGACAACCGCGAGCTGCGGCACCTTCCCGCACGGCACTGTTTTATATTATCAAACGCCTACTATACGTGCGGCTGATTACTCATTATTGTATAAAAATTAATAATTTATCTTACAGATAGAACATATTTAACCAATATTAGATAATATTTGATATTATAAAAATTGACAAAATATAGTTGTTTAGGTATATACTAAGAATTTTTAAGTTTGTCAATTTTTTATTGTTCTTTTTCCCGCCGCACGCAGCGTCAAAGAACCTTATATCCTCAATAAACTCGGATACGCTTCGCGAAAGTGCAAGTGTAAAAATTAGTACTAAATCATACTTGTAATATAATTTATTAAATTAAAGTCCAAATGTAGCCTTTTTGCTTCTTTGGGGCACCAAAAGAAGTTGGGTCTTGCGTAAGCACGCAGAGCGGTGGGCAAAGCCCCAGATATAAAATTAAAAATATCAATTTATTTTTTACAAAATATAATTGTTTAGATATATAATATTTTTATTAAATCTCTTTACATTTTTTATTTATATTATAATATTTTAAATTATTAATATTGGAGCATAAATGGTTAAACGTATAAATGTAGAAGAATTTTTTTATTTAGAAAGAAATGATAATTTACCAATAATAGATGTACGTTCTCCTATAGAATATTCTCATGCTCATATTCCAAACGCTTATAATGTTTATTTGTTTAATGATGAAGAAAGAAAGGAAGTAGGTACTATTTATAAGCAAGTAGGACGAAAAGAGGCTGTTTTAAAAGGTTTGGAATTTGTATCTGTCAGAATGACTGAAATACTAAAAAGTATTGATGAAATAGCAAGCAATCATAATAATACTAATAAGATACTTATGCATTGTTTTAGAGGCGGTATGAGAAGTGAATCTGTAGCTTGGCTTTGTTCTAGTTATGGTTATGATGTTTATGTATTGGAAGGCGGATATAAAAGATATAGGAATTATGTTTTAGACTCTTTTGAGAAGGATTATAAAATATACTTACTTACAGGAAGAACAGGAAGCGGAAAAACTCTTATATTAAAGAAGTTAAAGGATAAAGGCTGTAATGTAGTAGATTTGGAAAAATTGGCTAAACATAAAGGTTCTGCTTTTGGTTGGATAGATGAAGGAGAACAGCCAAGTCAAGAGCAATTTGAAAACAATCTTTCTTATGAATTATCAAAATATAATAAAGATGATATTCTTTGGTTTGAAGATGAGAGTCTTCTTATAGGAAAAAGAGCAATACCAAAACCTTTATTTAATAATATGAGAGATGCTGAAAAAATAATATATTTAGATATACCTAAAGAGTGTAGGGCGGAATATATAGTTAATACTTATGGAAAATATAGTTTAGATGATTTAAGAGAATCTATATTAAAGATAAAAAAACGCTTGGGCGGAGAGAGATTAAAAGAATCTTTAGAATTGCTTGACAGCGGTAAGATGTATGAATGTGTATTAAATATGCTATATTATTATGATAAGGCTTATAAACTTAGTATAAATGAAGAAAGACTTGTATCTATAGAATGTAATAATCAAAATTTCGATGAGATAATCGAGCTTATACTGTCTAAAGTTTAATATATATTTGTTTAATTTTTTGCAATAAAAAAGCGAGGGATTAATTAAAATCTCTCGCTTTAATTTTTTATTTATTAAAAAAGATTAAAATGATTCAAAACCATCAGAAGTATCTTTAGAAGTATCGAATGTATTTCCAAATTCACTATCTTTTACTGTTCTATTTGAAACAGCAGGAGCTTTTTCCTCATGATGTTTTTTGATAGGACTTTTTAATTCTGGTTTTTTAGTTACAGGTTTACTGCTGCTTGTAGTATGGCTAGTAGTACTGCTGCTTGAAGATGAAGAAGTAGTTGTACTTGGAGCAGGTTTAGAAGAAGGTTTATTTTCTTGAACTGCTTTTGCATCAGTTTTTGGTTCAACTTTTTTCTTCTCTACTTTAGCTATATTCTTTTTATAGTTAGAACCTCTTAATTTGAAGAATTCCATAGCTGTTAATAATTCTTCAGCTTGAGAGAATAAAGCTTCAGAAGCAGCTGTTGCTTCCTCTACTAAAGCAGCATTTTGCTGAGTAGTCATGTCCATCTGAGTGATAGCAACATTAACTTGATCAACACCAGCTTGCTGTTCCATAGCTGTAGAACTTAAATCCTGCATAATTTTTGCAGTTTCTTCGATTTGAGCTCTTAATTTTTGGAATATTTCTTGAGATTCTCTAGCAGTTTCTGTTGCTGTAGCTATTTTTTCTTCTGAGTCAGCTACTAAAGTAGTAATGTCTTTAACAGAAGTTTGAGTAGTTTGAGCTAGGTTTCTTACTTCAGAAGCAACAACTGCGAAACCTCTACCTTGTTCACCAGCACGGGCAGCTTCAACTGCAGCATTAAGAGCAAGTATATTTGTTTGGAATGCTATATCTTCAATTATTTTTGTAATAGCACTAATTTTAGAACTAGATTCATATACTGCTTCAATGTTTTGAGTAGTTTCTTCAATAATCCTTCCAGCATCTTCAATAGCACCTTTAGAATTGATCATCATATTGTTACCTTCTAAAGTATGTTCGGCAGACGATTTTATTGTAGAAGCAATCTCTTCCATAGAAGAAGCTGTTTCTTCAAGACCGGAAGCCTGATTTTCTGTTCTGTTAGATAAATCTATATTACCTTGTGCTACCTCATTAGCAGATGCTTTTACAGTATAAGCACTGTCATATACTATTCTTACTTTTTCATTCAATTGATCTAATATTTTTATTAAAGCAATAGCAATTTCACCAAATTCATCTTTTCTCTTTTCAAATCCAGGAGGAGTAGACCAACTAAGATCACCTTTAGACAAACTAGTTAAGTCTATAGCTAAAAGGTTTAATATAGTAGTTATTTTGTTTATATAGAATACTATTACCAAAGAAGCGATTACAAGTATTATAATAGTACCAATAATAGCATATCTTTTCATTGAAGTAATATGAGAGTATAACTCATCTGATTCTATACTCATAACAATAGACCAACCAGAAATAGGTTCTCTATAGAAAGTAGCTATAGAATCTTTATTATTAAATGGTGATTTAAACTCATAATATCCAGATTCATTTTCAACCGCATATTTAATATAATCAGCATTTCTTAAAACTTCATTTCTAACATGTGAAGGAACAGGGTCAGCAATAACCCATCTATCTTTATCTACAATGAATGGGTGACCTGTTTCACCAAATTTAACAAGATTTAATTCTTTATCTATGAATCCTAACCAATCAATCATAGTTGATATTGCCCCAACTATATTACCTGTACTGTCTTTTATTGGTGAAAAAATCTTAACTACATATTTATTATTGTCTGCAGGAGAAGGATCAACAGTGTAATGCATTGATGATTGTCCTGCCATAATTTTTTGCCATAATTCTGTATTACTAAAATTTCTAGCAGTATTTACCACTTTACCATCTAAATTATCAGCTATTACATTTCCAGAACCATCAAGTATAACAATACCTTCAACGTTATGGTTATTAGCTACAATCTTTTTTAAGCTTGCTTCAACAGCTGCTTTTGATTCTGGTGTTCTAGTTCTAATATATGTTATAAATTCAGGGTAACCGCTGCTTATAGCTTCAGACGTATATATTGCCTGACCTAGCCATACATTTATCATTCTTGAATATACTTTTGTAGTAGTTTCAAATCCAAATATAGCCGATTTTCTTATACCCTGAGCACCTATATTGATTAGTAAGGTAACTAATATAGTTGTCATAATGGTAACGAGTAGCATTACGAAGAACGGAATTTTTACCTTCAAGGACTGTAACTTTCTCACTTTCAAACTCCAACAATTTTTTATTAATGTTAAAATATAACTATTAATATTCTTATATATAATAACAATATTTTTTACGAAGTCAAGATATATTTTTTACACATCATATAAATTATCGTATAAATTTTACTTGTTTTTTAAAAAAATTAGATTTTTTTATATTCAGCTTCACTTTTTCTTATATATAGTGGTAAAAGTGTGAAAATATCATCAAATTCCTTGCCTTTTGATAATTTTATTGTATTTGATGCTCTTATAATGTGATAGGAGTTATCTAAAATAGTGAAATTATAGTCTTTAAGATTTTCTTTGAAAAATTCATAATTTCTAACAAATCCATCTCCGCATAAAGTTATATCTTTATTGCTGGTTTCTATGGATTTAATTATGTTTATGAATTCTTCATAGGTTAAATCTAAATTTTCTTTTATTTTTTCATCATTGTTGTAGATATTAGCGTAAATACTTCCTTTTCTGGCATCAATTATAGATGCTTTGATACCTTTATATTCTCTAATGTTTTCATATAAAGTATCTAAGCTGGAAATTCCTATTATAGGTATATTTCTAGCATAACATATAGTCTTTATTGTTGCAAATGCTATTCTAAGAGCTGTAAAAGAACCAGGACCAATTCCTAATGCTATGTAATTTATATCATTTAATGATAGTTTATTTTCTTCCAAGAAACTATTTAATATTGGAAGTAATTCTTCATTATGGTTTCTTACATTCTCTTTATTATATTCTGATATTATTTCTGGATTTTCTGATTTTTGTATAGCTATGGAAAAGCTAGAGGATACTGTATCAAAAGCTAATATATTTTTATTCATGACATTAAATCTAATACTAAACCTTTAAGTCTCATTACCTTATTTGCTATTGCAATATGGTTTTTTTGTTCTTGCATAATCAATTTATATAGAGAATCCAATTCTTCATTGATTTTAGAAACTACTTGATATTCACGCCCTCTCCTCATATATGATGAAACTATTCTGATTCTATAAGCGTCTTTTACTAATTTGTCTGTTAAAGATCTAATTAAGTCTCTGAATTTCTGAAAGTCTTTGATGTTAGCACTTTTTTCTAAAAGATTGCCGGCATCATAAATTTGTCTCTTTAATTCATCTAATTCATAAGAATACTTTCTTATTTCCTTTTCTTCTTCCAACATTGTTGCAAACGGAGATGATGATACAGCAACTTTCATAGAAGCATCTTGCGAAGTCATTAATAGGCTGTTTAAATTCATCTCTCTGTTTCTTCTTTCTTGGACTCTCATTATTTTTCTCCATTTTTATTTTTTATTAAAGTTATGTTAACTTAAAATATATTATGTTAACTTAACATAGATTGGATAAAATATCAATATATTATAAATCGTATTTTTAATATTTTGCTTTACCATTTTTTACATTTTTTAATATTTCTATATGATTGAAAAAAAAATAAAAAGATTTATAATGAAATCAAGGTGCAAAATGGATAAAAATGAAATATTAACAAGATATAATACTATATTAGATAATGTTCGTAGTATGAAACAAAAGTATAATATTAATTATGATATTAATATTGTTGCTGTAAGTAAATATTCATCTATTGAAACTATAAAAGAATTTTTGTCTTTAGATCTCGATTTGCCTCTTGCTGAAAGTAAAGCTCAAAGTCTTAGAGATAGGGCAACAGAGATATCAAATATAAAAGATAATGTTAAATGGCACTTTATAGGACGCATACAAAGTAATAAGGTTAAATATATAGTAAGGTATGCTGATTTAATACAAAGTGTTGATACCATTGAAGTTGCTGAATGTATAAACAAAGAAGCTGTAAAAAATAATAAAATTCAGGATATACTTCTTCAATTTAATATAAGCGATGAGGAACAAAAAGGCGGATTTAGTATAAATAATTACATTGATGTATATAATACCATTACACAATTTCCTAATATTTCAGTAAAAGGTTTAATGGGTATTGGCAGAGATACTGAAGATTTATCCATTATTGAAAATGAATTTGAAACTCTTAATAAAATATACAAAGATATAAATTCAAAATATAATAACCCTTTATCAATTCTTTCAATGGGAATGTCATCGGATTATGAATTGGCTATCAAGCATGGTTCTAACATGCTTAGAATAGGAAGCAGTTTTTTAGGATATTCTTAATATATATTGAAAATTTTTAAGTTTGTCAATCGATGACTTTATATAGAATTATCAACTTTTTTGCCGCACAAAAAAGTTGCAAAAAACGCAATTGCTAGAACTTTATATTAAAAACATTTCTATTAAATATAGGATATATTCTAAATTTAATTAAAAATGCAGTCCTTTTGCTTCTTTGGGGCACCAAAAGAAGTGGGGTGCGGGGCAAAGCCCTGCAGATATTTAAAATTTAAAAAAATTATTTTTGAAAAAGTATATTTGTTTAGCTATATACTATATTGACATATTGTTTATTATAGTTTATCTGATTATAAAATATTAACTCTATATAATTTAAATATAATAATTTCGAAATATATTATATGTTATTGCAATATAAATTGGCTATAACTATATATTTTATATTTACAATGAATAGCTGTTATAGTATATAATATTTTGATTTTAGAATATTGTTATTAATTTATTATTATTATATAATTTTTGACATTATGTTTACTAAAATAAATATATTTAGGAAATTACTTTTATGATTAGAAACGGATTTTTATTAATTATATTACTTTTTACTATCAGTTTTAATATATTTGCCCTCACCTCAAAGGAGCAGGAATTTTTTAATGCTATAAAAGAAAATAAATATGAATCTCAATTAAAAAATCTTTTAAGATATAAAATGAATTTGAATGCTACAAATGAAAAAGGATTAACTCCGCTTTTGTATGCTATCGAATGTAATAATGAAAGAGCGGTAAGAGTATTGCTTGAATATAATGATGTTAATATAGAAGCTAAACTCCCTAATAATTTTGCAGATTATCCATATATAAATAAAAATGAGGGTGATAGCTTTAATATAGGGGGAGCTACTCCTTTAATGTTTGCTATATTCAAAAATAATCCAAGAATAGTTAAACAGCTAATAGACAAAGGAGCTGATGTTAAAGCTAGAGATAATGAAGGAACTTCTGTATTTTTATATGCATGCGGTTTTGGAAATGGTAATATTATAAGAATGCTTCTTGTAAAAGATAGAACTTTAGTTAATGATAAAACTCCTAATATTAATGTTAATGGACTTCATTATGCTGCTTCTCTTAATAATTTAGAAACTATTAATTTCTTGATTAAAAATGTTGATATGAATATTAATGACAGAGATTCAAACGGATGTACTGCTTTATATTATGCCGCTTACTATGCAAAAAAAGAGGCATATAATCTTCTTATTAAACTTGGTGCTAATAAAGATATAGGAGATAATTACGGAGTAAAGCCTGAATATATTTTATCCGGAGGAAGTTCAGCTGTTGATTTAGGTGCTGATATTAATGGAGAAAATAATAATTCATTTACAAATACTTATGAAGAAAATATGTATATTATTAGAACTATTCAAACATCAGACACTAATGCTTTAAGAAATATAATGATGTATTCTAACTTTAATATGAACTCTGTAATTATAGCTTATGAAACTCCTCTTACTTATGCTATACATCTTGGTAAAGATAATATGGTTAATGAACTTTTAAAATATAGAATTGATAATACAAATATTATTAATATAGAAACTAGTTTTATACCAAGAGATGATTTATATTTTAATGAAAGCAGAGCAGAGTTCACAGGTTATGTATATTTGTATAATGCAGGTCCTTTGCAGTATGCTATATTCAAAGGAAATACTAATATAATAAATACTCTTCTAAAATATGGAGCTGATATAAATAGAAAAGATAGTTTAGGAAATAATGCCTTGATGTATGCGGCAAGCTATGGAAGTGCAGAAGTTATTGATACGCTTTTAAATTATTCAAGCAATGCCTATAGAGTTGTTGATATGTATGGAGACACTCCTTTACATAATGCTGCAGCTTTAGGAAATACTAATACTTTGACTGCACTTATGAATAGAACTCCTATAAATATAAATTCTCAGAATATTGACGGTAATACTCCTTTGCATTTGGCTGTAAAAAATCATAATACTAATACATACAGATTTTTACTATTAAAAGGTGCTGATTATACTATAAAAAATTATGATGGAAAAACTGCATCTGATTTACTATATGGCGATGGTGTTGAAAGTATAGAAAGTATTATAAGTAATAGTATGAATACTAATTCATTGAATAATACTAACTATTATACTAATACTAAATTAAATAACAAAAATAATGGTAATACAAATTCAAATAATACTAATTCATCAGGAATTACAAATTTCATTGATACCAATTTCAGTAATAGTAACTTTAATAATACTAATGATGATAATAATTCATATAACTATATTGAACAAAATGATAATATAATTACAAATTCATATAATAATATTAAACCAAATAATTATGATATAACTGCTGATTCATATAATATAAATAATTATATATTTGATAATGTTAAAGTTATACAAGCCAATACTTTTGCTGATGATTTAATATATGAATATAGCGATGAGGGAAGTATCGATGATAGTAATGATGATTATGTAGAACCGGATACAGATGATGATTATTCTGATATATATGAAGCGAGTAAACCAATTTTTGATGCCATATATAATGGTAATATTGCTGATTTGTTAAAGGCTATTGAAAATGGTACTAATATAAATCAAAGAAATGCAGAAGGATTTACTCCTTTACTATATGCAATAAATTATGATAAAGTAGAAGCAGTAAAGGCTCTTTTAAGTTATAGTAATTTTATAGATATAGAAATGCCGCTTAATGGATATACTAATATATATTCTGTTAAGGGTAAAAATTTTAGCGGTGAAGTTTTATTTAATGGAACAACTCCATTGCAATATGCAATATTTAAAGGTAATACCAATGTTGTTAATTTACTTATAGATAGCGGTGCTGATACTAGAAAAAAAGATTATAATGGATATTGCAGTTTATTTTATGCTTCTGCATTTTCTGATGCTAATATGATACATTTCTTATTAACAAAAGATCCTACCTTAACTAGAGAAAAATCTTTAAGCGGAAGAACCGTTATGCATTTTG
Source organism: Brachyspira pulli (assembly GCF_036997785.1). Classification (NCBI taxonomy): domain Bacteria; kingdom Pseudomonadati; phylum Spirochaetota; class Spirochaetia; order Brachyspirales; family Brachyspiraceae; genus Brachyspira; species Brachyspira pulli. The sequence continues at coordinate 8,435 of NZ_JAWLQI010000019.1, read as the reverse complement.
CTGCTATTTATGGTAATGATGACGCTATATCATATTATTTATCTAATACTTTTTTAAGTATCAACGCCATAGACAATGAAGGAAATACACCTTTACATTATGCCAGTGAAAAAGGATTTGCTTCTACAATTGACTTACTAATAAATAGCGGTGCTAAAACTGATATTGCAAATAATGCAGGACTTCTTCCATCAGATTTACTTAAAAAATAAATGTGTTATATGTGTTGTTTTTGTTTGTAATCTTTTATTCACAATATAATTATATATTATATTGTCATAAATTAATTATATTGTGAAATTGAAATATATCTTAATATGTATATACTTTATAGTAGTATAAAAAGAAATAATAGAAGGAGATTTGAAAATGAAAGCAGAAAAAAGTAATCTTTTTACGCCTTTGAAAATAGGTAATATTGAAATAAAAAATAGAGTAGTGATGCCTCCAATGTGTATGTACTCTGCTGAAGATGGTTATGTTAATGATTGGCATTTACAGCATTATGCTACAAGAGCTATAGGAGGAACAGGTTTAATTATTGTTGAAGCTGCAGGAGTACTTCCTTATGTAAGTTCTATTACTGATAATGACTTAGGTATATGGGACGATAAATATATTGACGGTTTAGGCAAGCTTGTAAAAGTTATAAAAGATAATGGAGCAACAGCTTGTATACAGATTAACCATGCGGGAAGAAAATGCGAATCTACGAAAGTTGATAAAATTTATGCTCCTTCCGCAGAAGCATTTAATGATAAATATAGAACTCCGGTTGAAATGACTCAAGATGATATAAATGAAGTTGTTGATGCATTTGTTAAAGCATTTGTAAGAGCTAAGAAAGCTGGCTTTGATATGGTTGAAGTACATGCTGCTCATGGTTATTTGGTATCTACATTCTTATCACCATTATCAAATAAAAGAACTGATGAATATGGTAAAAACAGAGCTAAAATCTTAGAAGAAATTTTAAGAAAAGGTAAAGAAGCAGTTGGAAAAGATTATCCTATACAAATAAGAATATCTTCTTACGATTGGAGAGAAGGCGGAAACACAGTAAAAGATTTTGTTCAAATGTTAAAGCCATTAGAAGAAGAAGGATTATTTGATTCTATAAATGTAAGTACAGGTGCTGTTACTGCTGACGGAAAAATTATTCCTTATGAAGGATATCAAATTCCTTTCTGCAGAGAATTAAAACAATATATAAAAGTACCTTGTATTGGAGGAGGACTTTTAACTGATGCTAAAATGGTTAATATGATAGTAAGAAACTCAGCTGCTGATGCAGTTTATATAGGCAGAGAGTTATTAAGAAATCCATATTGGGCATTGCAGGCAGCAAGAATTTTAGGTATTGATGTACCATTCCCTAAACAATATGAACAAGCCAAAAGATAATCATTAAATATTGTAATTTTTAGCCTGATTATGTTTATGCATAGTCAGGCTTTTTTATTAAAAAATTGTATTAATATTATTATTTTACTATAATAAAAAGTTATTGAAAAGTATTTATAACTTTGACAAATAATATTCTTTTTAGTATAATATTTTTTATGAGTAATATGACTAAAAAATTAATGGGCAATAAAGAAATAAAATATTTTAATCCTTTAAATGATTATTTTATACGATATCTTTTTACTGATAAAGGCAGCAGTGAGGCTATATTATTAGATTTTATAAATTCTATAATGCTTAATGCTAATATGAAAACTTTTCGTTCTGTTGAAATTTTAACACCATTTAATTTGAAAAAGAATAGAAATTTAAAAGAAACAATAGCACCGAAGGTGGGCAGACGCCTAGATGTAAAATGTCTTACACAGAATGGTTCAGTGGTTATAATAGAAATACAATTACAAGGTAATTCAAGATTTCCAGAGAGGATACTTTACTATTGGGCTGCCAATTATAGTAAGTTATTAAAACATGGCGAAAAATACGATGAATTAACTCCTGTAATAAGTATTAATTTATTAAATTTCAATTTGGATAAAACTAAAAATATACATTCTTGTTATATGCTTTATGAGATGAATAATAAAAAACTTTTAACAGATCATTTACAAATACATATAATAGAGTTAAAAAAATTCAAGAAAAATATGCTGGCTAAAGATTTGAATTCTTGGCTAAAAATATTCACAAGTAAAAATTTGGAGGCTTCTATGTCAGAGATAGTAAAAGAAAAACCTATAATGGAAGAAGTTCAAAGAAAATATAATAATTTTGTAAAAAGTAAATTGATGATGATGGAATATGAGAAGAAAGAAGCTTATATATATGGTAATCAAATAATGATGGAAGAAGAAAGAAGACTAGGAAAAGAAGAAGGAATAAAAGAGGGAAAAGAAGAAGGAATAAAAGAAGGTATGGAAAAGGGAACAAAAGAGGCTTTAATATTAACTGCTAAAAATATGAAAAACAAAAATATGGATATAAAATTAATAAGCGAAATAACAGGACTGAATATAGAAGAAATAGAGAAGATATAAAATTCTTTACTAATTTAATAAAGTATTTTGTTTTTTATAATAGAACCGTAGATTATGAGATCTGTATTTGTTATTATATTTATCAGTATCTTGTGTAATGTTATGTATTCATTCACTCAAGATGAAAACGATTTACTTATGGCAGCTGAAACTTCCGATGTTGCTGCTATGAGACGTATATTGAGTAAACAAAATATAAATGTTAATGTTCAGGATAAATATGGAGTTACACCTTTAATGTACTCAGTGTTAAATAAAAATATTTATACATTAGAATTATTATTAAAAAATAAAGCTAATCCTAATATAAAAAATGACAGCGGAAAAACAGCTTTAATATATGCATGCAATAATTGCGACTTTGATATGATACAAATGCTTATATGGTATAATGCTGATGTTAATATTACTGATAATTATAAATCTACAGCTTTAATGTATGCTTCAAATGGAGATTCTAGTATTATAAAATTATTAATAGAATCTGGTGCTGATGTTAATGCACAGAATTTGGACGGTAAAACGGCTATAATGTATAATGTTTTAAATACTGCTGATGTTAATACTATTGATACTTTTATTAGTTTAGGTGCTGATCTTAATATTCAAGATATTCACGGTTATAGTGTTTTGATGTATGCTTCCATATTGGATTATAAAAATTTAGTGACCATGTTTATAGAAAATGGTGCAAATGTAAATAAGAGAAATAATTACAATAAAACTGCTTTAACAATGGCTGAAGAAAATAAAAATTATAAAATGGCTGAACTTCTAATTAAATATGGTGCAGTAAGATAATAGTATTTTAATTTACTTCTTCCAAACCTAATAATCTTCTTATTTCTTTATTGTTGCTTTTTTTTGCTAATTCTATTGCTTTACTGTCTACAGTTGCATTACTTCTTATAATCTTTCTGCACATTTCATAATTATTGTTTTCTACAGCTATAGCCAATGGACTATATCCTCTTTTATCTTTCATATCAACATTAGCACCATTTAATAAAAGATTTTCAACTATAGAAATATTATTGTTTTTAACAGCTACATGTATTGGGGCATATCCATTATCAATATTGTTTAATTCTGATTTTGCATTGATTAATATATTTGATATTTCAGTATCATTGTTAGAAACTGATATATTTAATGCTAATTGATTTTTATTATTTAATATATTTACATTAGCATTGTATTTTATTAAAGCGTTTATAACTTCTATATATTTGCTGTATTCTTTTGAATTATGAGCATTAATTACGGCTAAATGTAAAGCAGTATTTCCATTTTTATCCTGTATATTAGGATTAGCATTTTTAGAAAGAAGAAGATTAACACTTTCTAATAATTTATTGGAATTGTTTTCTATAACATAATGCAAAGAAGTTTTGAAGTTTGCATTTGTATTATCTATATCAGCACCTAATTTTATAAGTTCATTTGCTGCTTCTATGGATCCATTTCCTACAGCATAATGAAGCATTGTATTAGTATCTTTAGTATCAACATCTATTCCTAAAGTTTTTACTAAATAGTTTATATTCTCTACATTGTTTCCAATACTTGCAGATTTAATTAATGATACAACATCTTCACTATTCATAAGCAAATAAATATTTTTATTAAGATATAATTCTAATATTTTTGGACTTGCATATTCTGAAGCTAAAAATTCACTTCTTGGCTTTTCTTTCATTTGAAAATTAATATTTGCTCCAGAATCAATCAATAATTTTACGGATTCAAAATTATTATTAATAGTTGCAATATCCATAGCAGAACAATAGGAACCGTCTATTGATTTATTATTTTTTGTTATTTTAGTATTTTTATCTAATAGGGTATTTAAATCAGTATATTTTGAAGTTCTCAAAACATTTATAGATGTGATTTGATTATTTTCAGCAGCTATATGCATTAAAGTGTATCCTCTTTCATCTTTAAGATTAGGATTAACATTTTGGGAGAGCATCAATTGTATAGTCTTTGCATCTCCTGTTTTTACAGCATTTATCATTTTATTTTCATTTTCAGTCAATGCATATAGAGTTATTATATTAAAAAATACAGCTATTATAATAAATTTTTTCATTATAGTCCCTATTTATTGTATTATGTATACTAAATTGCTATTATAATATTCGTTTTTATATTTATTTTTATTACAATTTTTTTGTGAATTTATTTTATTTATATAAAATATTATATAAATATAAGAATAAAAATATTGAAAAATAGAAAAATATAATATATACTTATGCTAATCTTTGGAGGTTTTTTAAATGGCCAGTATAGATAGAGAAAGAGCTATTGAATTATTTAAGAAGTATAATGACGAACATTCTTTATATAAACATGCCTTATCAGTTGAGGCAGTAATGAGATATTTTGCTAAAAAGAATGGAGAAGATGAAGACGAGTGGGGAATGGTAGGACTTTTACATGATATGGATTATGAAAAGTATCCTAATGAACATTGTATTAAAGTGAAAGAAATATTAGAAGCAGAAGGTTTGCCTGAGAATTTTATACGTGCTATTCAAAGCCATGGATATGGGCTTTGTACAGATATTGAACCTATAAGCAATATGGAAAAGACATTATATGCAGTTGATGAGCTTGCTGGTTTTATTACTGCTTGTGCTTTGGTTAGACCTTCAAAGAGTTTAGATGATATGGAAGTAAAATCAGTTAAAAAGAAATTAAAAGATAAAGCTTTTGCCGCCAAAGTTGATAGAACAGTTATAAATAAAGGTGCTGAGATGTTAGGTATTCCGATGGACAAACTTATAAAAGAAACTATACAAGCACTTATTCCTGTACAAGAGAGTATAGGGCTTCAAAAAATTTCTTAAATTATGGATATAAGTTATGAGTAAGATAAAAATACTAACAATAGTAGATATGCAAAATGACTATATGGAAGGCGGTCCTATGGCAGTAAAAGGTGCTGCAAAACTTGTTCCTGTTATAAATGACCTTATAAAAAATGGTGAATATGATGCTATAATTGCTACTCAAGATTGGCATCCTTCTAATCATATATCTTTTGCTTCAACTCATGAAAAAGAACCTTTTTCAAAAATAAAAGTTATAGACCAAGATACTGGAGATGAAGAAATTCTTACTTTATGGCCTCGTCATTGTGTGGCCAGAACTTATGGTTCGGCTATAGTTGACGGACTTAGAAAGAAAAGAGATTATATATACGTTCAAAAAGGTGTTGATCCTGATGATGAAGGTAATTCTGGTTTTTCTTATATGCACAAAGAATTTATTGATGCTGCCAGAGAAAATAAAGAAACTTTAATACTTGATTTTGTAGGTGTTTCACTTGATTATTGTGTATTCTTCACTGCCAGAGATACTGCAGAATATGTGGCTTCTATCGATGCTGAATATTTAGTTAGCGTTAATGTGCTTGAATATGCATCTGTTGCGGTTAATCCTGAAGTTGTTGAAGCTTTATATACTTCATGTCCGCTTATTAATCTTAAAAAGGTTAGACTGTGAATATAATTAGGCTTGAAAAAAAAGAGAATTATAATAAAGCCTATATTTATAAAAGCCCTATTGGAGATTTAATACTTACAACAGATAATAGCAGTCAATATATAACATCATTAGAATTTACATTGAATGATAATCAAAATATTATTGAATATGATGAACCTTCCGTTATAAAAAAAGCTAAAAAAGAACTTGATAATTATTTTTCTAATACATTAAAAATATTTACTGTACCATTAGCAATATATGGAACAGATTTTCAATATAATGTTTGGATAGAAACTTCTAAAATACCTTTTGGAAATATTATAACTTATTCAGATATAGCGAAGAATATTTCAGATCGTAAAGGAAGTATATCAAGAGCAGTAGGAATGACAGAAGGAAAAAATAAAATAGCTATAATAATACCTTGTCATAGAGTTGTTGGAAAAAATAAAAAGCTCACTGGTTATGCAGGCGGACTTAATAAAAAAGAATATTTGCTTAAACATGAAGGTTTTAATATAGTTGATTATAAAATTATGGTTTGATGAAGCTTGAAGGATTTTTATGCTTAAAGAAACTTATAAAACTAATAGGCTTTTTTTAGTGCAGCCAAATATTAATATGGCATCAGAAATAGTTGATTTTTATAGCAGAAACAGGGAGTTTTTTAAAGTATTTGATCCTCAAAGACCAGAAGTTTTTTATAAAGTTTCAACACATAAAGATATAATAAAAAGAGAGCTTGAAGAAGTTAAACAAAAAAGAATGCTTAAATTTTGGATTTATAAAATTGAAGATAAAAAAAGAATTATAGGAATGATTAATTTTAGTAATATTGTTCTTGGTTCTTTTTTATCTTGTACTGTTGGTTATAAATTAGATGAATTTGAACAGCATAAAGGTTATATGACAGAAGCTCTTAAAGCAGCTATAATAATTGTATTTAAAGAACTTAAACTTCATAGGGTAGAAGCTAATATAATGCCTCATAATAAACCTTCATTAGAATTGGCAAAAAGGCTTGGTTTTGAAAATGAAGGTCTTGCCAAAAACTATTTAAAAATTAATGGTAAATGGGAAGATCATGTTCATATGACTATATTGAATGATGAAGTATGATCTGTATTTTTCTAGTATTTTATTTTCTATTTCTTAAATAAATTTTTTAAAATATTTTTTAGTGTTATTGACAATATTATCAGTATATGTTAAATTTTACTAAGTGACTGGGTTAGTCAGTAAAAAATTATATTAATTTGTTTGTTATGAATAAAAATACTAATATACCAGAAGATAAAAGAGAAACTATTATTAATGCCTCCATTGATGAGTTTGCAAAGCATGAATATAAACATGCTATTTTATAAAATATTGCAAACAATGCCAATATATCAAAGTCACTTTTATTGTATCATTTTCAAAATAAGAAAAATTTATATTTATATGTTTATGAGTATGTATATGAATATATAGAAAAAGTTGTAGCGGATTCTGATTTTTTCAAGATAACAGATTTTTTTGAGCTTATGGAATATTCCTTTTATAAAAAGTTAGAAATGATGTAGATTTGTTCATAGTCTTATGGTATAATTCACCTAACAACAGAGCGACAAATCGGGATTTGTGGAGGTAAAATATAGATGAATCAAGGTAGAATTATTGTAATCACAGGTACGCCGGGGACAGGAAAAACTACAACGGCATCTGCTGTTGCAAAAGAATCAGATTTGGAAAAGTCTGTGCATATGCACACAGATGACTTTTATCATTATTTGAGTAAAGGGGCAATACCACCGCATTTGCCAGAATCAAATGAGCAAAATTTGATTGTCATTGAAGCGTTTTTAGAAGCTGCGAAGCGATATGCTCGTGGTGGATATGATGTAATTGTAGATGGCATTGTAGGACCGTGGTTTTTAGAGCCGTGGCTCAACATTGTTCAAGAGCATTATGAAGTACACTATATCGTTTTAAGGGCAAGTAAAGAAGAAACTATGAAGCGAGCTATCGAACGCTCAAAGTTAGACAGAGAAACAAATATTGAATTAGTTGAAACAATGTGGAATCAATTTTCCAATTTAGGAATCTATGAATTAAATGTTATAGATACAACTACGCATTCAATCAAAGATACTGTTTCAGCAGTAAAAGAAAAAATAGTAAGCGGTACGGCTTTACTATTTTAGACAATTCCCATTTATCGGGGAGTTTGCCGCCCGCTTAAACAACTAAATACATCCACCAAGAGCAGCTATTTTCCACCACGAAAACGGCTGCTCTTTTCTTTTACCCATGAGTAGAAAGGAGCGACCACCTATGACGAAACCGAGAGAGAAAACCCACGAGGAATTGACCGCCGAGATTGAGGACGGGAAGAAGAACAATAAAAGAATTAATATATACCTAAACAACTATATTTTGTCAATTTTC
>NZ_JAWLQI010000018.1:0-52762 GCF_036997785.1 Brachyspira pulli | reverse complement strand
AAACTATATTTTTTAATGTTCTTGCAATTTTTTAATAATAGTATTATTATATACTGTATTATACAATAATCGGATAATAGTTAATGACTAACACAAATAAAAATAAATCTTTTGTTATTGCATACAGTTTTTGGTCTTATATATTAATTGCTATCGTATTATTTAACTATATCCTGTTCAGAAGTATAGTAGTCGATAATAATTCTTTCTTTTATTTAATAACTTTTATATTTGATTATATAGTGCTTATAACATTCTTTCTATTAGTATTTTACCAATTTTATAATGCTATATTTAATTCAAATATATTATTGTCTTTTATAGGAATATTATTTCTAATATTTGGAACTCTCAAATTATATGTTATGGAAATAAATATACATAATATAATTGAATTCTTATTCTTTGTAACAACATTAATATTAACTATAAAAATCTTATTTCCTATAATAAAATCAAAAGATACAATAGAATTAGAAAGAGGAGTATATGTATTTATATTATTATCATTATTAGCTTCAAATATAAATTACATTATAATATCAGCTAATAAATTAATAGATTCAGATATTTTTCATTATACATCAACATATATTTCTACTTATACAAGCAAATTATCATCATTTTCTTTTTTAATATTAATAATAGGTTATATATTAATATTCATAAAAGAAATAATTATGAAAAACATTAATAAATCATTTGTATTTGTAATACTTGGCATTGTATTATCAATATTAAGTATATTTTCTTTTGGAGCAAATTTTCTATTAATCATAATATCATTCTTTAATGCTTTAGGAATTGTAATGTATTTACCATTTACAATCTATATGGTAGTTATGATAATGTTCTTTATAACTTTGTTTTCATCATTTATTACATCAATGGTATCAAAAAACTATTATCCTAAATTAATAATATTCACATTATTGATATTAGCCGGTCTTGATATGAGTAATTTTTCATTAAGATTAATATCAATGTTTTCAATTTTAGAAATGTCAAATATACAAAACTATAAAAAAGAAGATATTTCATATTTGACAAATAATGACCTATGATATATTATTCTTTAAAATAATTATTTAATAAAAAATTAATAAACTATGAAAAAAGAAATATTAAAAGAAGAAGAAAATATAAGTATTGATAATATAGAAACTATTGCTTCATTTTTCAAAAGCATATTAAAAAACGGCGACATAGTAATTATGGAAGGAAATTTAGGATTCGGCAAAACAACATTTGTTAGAATCTTATCAAGATTATTAGAAAGTGAAGATATAGTAAGCAGTCCTTCTTTCACATTGATAAATGAATATGATATTATGCTTGACGAAAAAGAAAGTATATTAAGACATGTTGATTTATACAGACTAGACAGTAAAGAAGAGCTTGATGATATAGGATTTAAAGATAAAATCAGAGAAAATGGAATAACTCTTATAGAATGGGGAAACAAATTCAAAGACTATTTTGAACCTCCATACTATTTATTTGAAATAGAAATGAAAGAAGAAAACAGCAGATTATATAGGATAAGTTTAATTTCATGAAAAAATTTATATTACTATTTTTTATATTAATATTTATTTCCTGTTCAAAACCAATAGATAAAAACACTATAATATCATCAAAAACAAGTGTGTCTTCTGTTAATATAGTAATAGGAAATATTGTAGAATATGAAGTACGCATAGTATCAAAAAATAATATAGATTACAATTATGAAGATGTTTCATTTGATGAAAGAAACAGTAAATCAAGAATAGTATCCGTTGAAAATAAAACTAGAACCATAGGTGATTATAAAGAAAGAACAATAAAATACCAAATAGGTTTCTATGATGTAGGACAATTTGTTATATATCCATTTAAAATCTCTTACAATTATAATAATGAATATAAAGAGCTTTACGGAGAAGAAATAAATATATTGGTAAATTCATTCTCAGACGGAGAAACATTGCCTCCTATGAAAAGTACTATGGGAATACCAATGCCTCAATATGTATGGATATTTGCTGTATTAATAGCCTTTGCCATTATAGGATTAATAATATTGATATTCGCTATAGTAAAATATATAGAAAAGAAATTCAATGAAAGAGTAAATATAAAAGAAGATACTGAAGCATTAAATGCATTAAAAGTTATGGATTGTAATGCTTATTATAATGAAAATAAATATGCTGAATACTATTTTGAATTAACATTTATATTTAAAAGATATCTTACAAAAAGATTCAGATTTAATATAGAAGATATGACAACAACTGAAATAAATGAACTATTTAATGATAATAACTTCAATGAAAATGAATATATAATAAAAATGTTTGAAGAATCAGATTATGTAAAATTTGCAAAACAAGTACCTGAACTTAATAAAATGCAGGCAGATTATAACTTTTGTGTTGATTATATAATTAATAATGGAAACTTACAAACAGCATTAAAATTAGAAGAAAAAGAAAATAAAAAAATATACAAAGAAGAAAGAAAAAGATTAAAAAAAGAATTAAAAGAGCACAAAAAGAATCAGAAAAAAATCGGACAATTAGAAGAAAATAACAATTAAGAGTTTATATATATGAATGAATATGATATAAAAGATACTATTGTAGCATTATCAACACCCTACTCAAAAAGTGCATTAGCATTAATAAGAATGTCTGGAAGCAAAGCATTAGAAATAGCATCAAAAATATGTTTTTACGCTCATAATGAAAATAAAAATATTAAAAACTTTGAACATAGAAAGAGTTATTATACTTTAATAAAAGATGAAAATAACACTCCTATAGATGAACTTATAGTACTTACAACATTATCTCCGAATTCATTTACATCAGAAGACACTGTAGAATTTATTTCACATGGAAGCATTGTAGTAATAGATTCTTTAATTAACCTTCTAATAAGAAACGGGGCAAGAGCAGCTAATAAGGGAGAGTTCACATACAGAGCATATATAAATGGAAGAATTGGCATAAGCGAAGCAGAAGCTATACATGATTTAATAGATTCTAATAATAAACTTATGGCAGAAGCCAGCATATATAAAATGAGAGGAAGACTCACAAGGGAAATTGACAGATTAAGAGATAATATCAAAAATTCTCTAATGCTTGTTTATGGCGAATTAGATTTTCCTGAAGATGATACAGAAAGTTTCTCTTATGACAAATTAATAGAAAATTTCTTACAAATAAAAAAAGATATAGAAAATATATTATCAAATTCCAAAAGAGTAGAAAATCTTATTAATGGTATAAAAGTAGCTATACTTGGAAGGGTTAATGCTGGAAAAAGCAGTATATTCAATATGATATTAGACAGAGAAAGAGCAATAGTTTCAAATATAGCAGGCACTACAAGAGATTTTTTAAGCGAAAATATTTATATTGACAATATACCATTCTATTTAATGGATACTGCTGGATTTCACAAAGAAGCTGACAATGATATAGAACTTGAAGGAATTGAAAGGGCTAAAAAATGTGCTGATGAAGCTGATATTATACTTGCAGTTTTTGACAGCAGCGATAATGCCAATGAAGATGATATTAATTTAATAGAATTTCTAAACTCATTAAACAATAAAAATATAATATATATTCTAAATAAAAGCGACAGTGAAAAAAGATTTAATTACAATATAAAAAGTAATAATGTAATAGAAATAAGTGCAAAAACTAAAGCAGGTAAAGATACTTTGATACAGGCATTAAAAAACTATGTTGCCGATTCAGATATAGATATATTCAATAAAGAAAGCTATGTTAATAACAGAGAAAGAGGATATTTAGAAAGCGGACTTAAACAGATTGATGTATGTATAGAAAAATCAGAGCAGCAATATTCATTAGATGAAGTTGCAGAAGAAATGAATATATTAAATAATATACTTGGAAATGTAAGCGGCAAAATAGATGCTGAAGAAGTAATAAATGAGATATTCGCTAATTTCTGCATAGGCAAATAATAATAATATTCTAAATTTTATTTGATAAAACACAATAAAATATTATATTTAAAAAGACGATAAATATAATGATATATTATATTCATTTATAAACAAAAGGAGTTTAATTATAATTATGAAAAAATTGCTGATTACTATGGGAGTTTTTATATTTATTAATTTATCTCTTTTTGCAAAAAGCGGAATAGAAGCGATAATCAATGTTCCTATGGGATTATCTGTTGGTATGCCTATAGGAAAGATTGATAATATTTCACGAAAACCTGACTTAGGATTTGATATAGGAATTTCTGGTTTATTTGGATATATGATAGATTTAAAAAATGGTATGGGGGTTAGTATTTTAGGAGAAGCTGGTTACAGCTATGATACTTATGCCTATTCTATAGGTGAAAATAATTCAAAAACATCAATGAAATTCCATAACTTCCAAATAGGAATATTGCCTAAATTTAATATAGGAGATTTTGCAATAGGATTAGGTTTCGGTGTAAAAGTTCCTTTAGTTGGATATGAATATATAGAAACTAAATCAGAAGAAAATAAAAATCAATCTACAATAAATGTAACTAAATATGATATTGCCTATATAACAGCTGCATACAATTATATAAATGTAATACCTTATTTAAAATTAACATTCGATTATTCTATATTTAATACTCATAATATAGCAGCTAATGTTGGTTTATATGCAGGATACGAATTTGGAGTAAGAAAAAAAAGTGAAGATAATAAAATTACTTCAGTTGACAGTATAGATATGGGATTACAATTCGGCTTAAGATTTGCTCCTTCACAATTAGTAGCTATTGATGCAAAAGAAAAATAATAATTAAAAAACAATTATTAATTATAATGATTTTTTAAAGATAGTCTTTTTTTATATATCTCATACTCTTTTATGATTTCATTAATATCTAGTATATGAATATAATCTTCTTCATCTATACTAATAGCATTAATCTTTTTTAATTCATTTCTAACAGCATCTATTTTATTATAACCTATTATTGTCACTATATCATGTACTTTATAAAGAAGATCAATATTATTTACTTCTTTACTAAGAAATAAAATCTCAGTTCTTACTATATAATATATAGTAATCAAAATTTTCATAAAAAGATCATTACTATTAAGAGCCATAACTTTAAAAATATTGTTTCTTATTTTTGTACAAATTATTTTAAAATAATAAGGTCTTAAAGAATTCACATTAGCAACTATTGATATAAATTCCTCTTTACTTAACAACTTTATTTTTGAATCTTCTAATACTACTGTTGTAGTTGATAAAGGCTGATAAATAATATCCGGCATATATCCATCTACAAGATTATTACTTGAATAAATAGCCCTTGTAACTAATTGTGAATTTACAACATTATACACCCCTACTTTACCGGAATTAATAAGATAAAGATAGTTGCTTGCCATAATCTCTGTATATAAACAATATCCTTTTTTACAATAAAAAACATTATCATCAATTTCAACTGGATCCGGCAAATTGTATTCACTCATAGAATTTATTATATCTTTAATATTTTGAGAATTATCACTTCCAGGAAATAATTTTAAACATTGCTTATACATTTCATAGGCAATAGTAGGAAAACCATTATCAATATATATTTGAGCCATATTTAAAACATATTCTTCTTTAATATCATATTTTGTAATAGAATTATGATGCGAAAGATTAATATAATATTTACTAAGCCAAATTTCTAAAGAATTTTCCAAGTAATAATGTATTTTTTTAATTATATCTCTATTATATATCTTTATAATTTCATCTACATTTATCTCTAATGCCTCAACATCAGTTTCAGCTCTCATATTGAAAAAATAAGGCTCATTCAATGCAGAATTTACTAAGCCTAATATATCGCCTGTAGTATATTCCATCTTACTATCAAAATAAGTACCATAAGACACCGCTTTACCGCTGGTAATTATATAAAAAGAATTTTTAGGATAAGTGTCCTCTATAAAAATTAAAGAAGATTTTTTGAAAGAAACAATATTATTATAATTAATCATCATACCACCTCATGTTAATATGATGAATTACATGTTACATTATTAATTATATAAGTCAATATTATAATTACAATTTCTCAAAATAAAATCAAAAAATTTAAAAGTACAGTATAAATATCACTTTATACATCTCTATATAGAACAATATAACAATAAAAAGAACAAAAAATAGGAGCCTTATAAAAATATAAAGCCCCTATATATTATTTTTTAATATAAATTATATTCCAAATCTTTTCATGATTACATCAATATTTCTTAGATAGTAAGCATAATCAAAGCAATCATCAATTTCCTGAGAACTTAAATATTTTGTAATATCTTCATCTTTATGAACATTCTCTCTGAAGTCTTCATTGTTAAGCCATCTTTTCATTGCATTTCTTTGAACCCATCTGTAAGCATTATCTCTATCAATGCCTTTATTAACTAAGCTTATTAATATTCTTTGGCTAAAAATTAAACCGCCTGTCTTTTCAATATTAGCTTTCATAGCTTCTGGATAAATTAAAAGCTTATCTACTATATCAATGAATTTATTGATAGCATAATCAACTGCAATTGTAGAATCTGGAAGTATAACTCTTTCTACTGATGAATGGCTTATATCTCTTTCATGCCAAAGTGTAATATCTTCCATAGAAGCTAAAGCAT
Source organism: Brachyspira pulli (assembly GCF_036997785.1). Classification (NCBI taxonomy): domain Bacteria; kingdom Pseudomonadati; phylum Spirochaetota; class Spirochaetia; order Brachyspirales; family Brachyspiraceae; genus Brachyspira; species Brachyspira pulli. The sequence continues at coordinate 46,068 of NZ_JAWLQI010000018.1, read as the reverse complement.
TACCTCTTACTATTCTAGCTAAACCAGATATTCTTTCACAAGTTATAGGGTTTCTTTTATGAGGCATAGCTGATGAACCTTTCTGTTTTTCACTGAAATATTCTTCTGCTTCTCTTATATCAGTTCTTTGAAGGTTTCTAATCTCTGTAGCAAATTTTTCTAATGAACTAGCAACAATAGCTAAAGTTGTAAGATACTGTGCATGTCTGTCTCTTTGTATTATTTGGGTAGAAACTTTATCAGCTTCTATACCTAATTTCTTACAAACTATTTCTTCTATTCTAGGATCAATATTACTATAAGTACCAACAGCACCAGAAAGCTTACCAACAGAAACTTGTTTTTTAGCTTCCTCTACTCTTTTAATATTTCTTTCATTCTCATCATACCATAAAATGAATTTTAAACCTAATGTCATAGGTTCAGCATGTATACCATGAGTACGTCCTATACAAGGAGTATATTTATGTTCTTTAGCACGTCTTAATAATACTTCAGATAATCTTTTTAAATCGTCTAATATAATTTCAGCAGATTTTTTCATCATAACCGCTAATGCTGTATCTTTTACATCGCTTGAAGTTAAGCCTTTATGTATATATTGTCCGCCCTCGCCTACATTTTCCTGAACTGCTGTTACAAATGATATAATATCATGATTAGTTTCTTTTTCTATTTCTGCAATTCTCTCAACTGTGAAAGTAGCTTTTTCTTTAATATTCTTTACTGCCTCTGCTGGAATCTCTCCTATTTCAGCCATAGCCTCACAAGCAGCAATCTCAACATCAAGCATAACTTGAAATTCATTTTGTAAGCTCCAAAGTTCGCCCATTTCTTTTCTAGTGTATCTTTTTATCATAATTTATTATCCTTAAATGATATAATTTATTGCGTTATATTATAGATAAAATTATAATTTATTTCAATTATATAATATTTTTTTTGATAAATACCATTTTATATGACAATAAATTACAATAAATTTAATTTTTCATTTATCATATACCAATTATAACTGTTTATATAATACACTTGTAATTTATTTTAAAACACATACAATTATTGTGCTTATAAATTATATTATTTTTAGGAAGAATAAAAAAATTGGAGTAATGTTAAAATGAAAATCTATGATTTAAGAACCGACACCATAACCAAACCAGATGAAGCAATGCGTAAAGCTATATACGAAGCTGAATGCGGCGATGACGTTTATATGGAAGACCCTACAGTAAATAAGCTTCAAGAAATGGCTGCAGAAATTACAGGAAAAGAAAAAGCTATATTTGTTTCAAGCGGTACTATGGGTAATTTAATACCTATGTTAATAAAAGGAACAAGAAGCAAACAAATGCTTTTAGAAGAAGAATCACATATTATGCATTATGAATTGGGAGGAGCTTCTTCTCTTGCTGGAATTATGACTATAACAACAAAAGCAGACAGAGGAATATTAACAAAAAGTATAGTAGAGAAATATTTTGCAGGTCATCAGCCATATTTCGTTTCACCTATAAATATGGTAGAGGTAGAAAACAGTCATAACAGACATGGAGGTTCTGTTTATCCTATAGAAGTACTTAGAGAATTATATCAATTTACACAATCTAAAAATGTTCATCTTCATATGGACGGAGCTAGAGTATTCAATGCATCTATTGCTACAAAAGTACCTGTAAAAGAAATAGCATCAAATACAGATTCTATTACATTCTGTTTATCTAAAGGTCTTGGTGCACCAATGGGAGCTATGATTTGCGGAGAAGAAGAGTTTATAGAAGAAGCATTCATTATGAGAAAATTAATAGGCGGCGGTATGAGACAAATCGGATTGATGGCTGCTGCTGGTATATATGCATTACAGCACAATATAGAAGCATTGGAAGAAGATCATATAAAAGCTAAAAAAATTGCAAAAACTATCGTAGAAGCTGGAATTGGTACTCTCGATTTTGAACATGTAGAAACTAATATAGTTATAGCAGATACTGAAAAAACTTCAGAATATATAATTGAAAAATTAGAAGAACTTGGTGTAAGAGCTAGTTCATTCGGAGAATATAAAGTAAGATTCGTTACTCATAGAGATATAAGCTTAAAAGAAGTAGATGAAGCTTGCGAATTAATCAAAAAAGTTAAACTATAATAATATAAATATTCATTAATAAAAAAGGAGCGGCTATATAAAATAACTGCTCCTTTTATTTTTAATGTTTATTAAGAATTAAGTTTGAAATACTCAAGTTCAGAATATAAATTATTAGTACCAGCTACAACTTCTTTTCCAAGTATGGAACTTTCATTAACAAGTTCAGCATTTTCTTGAGTGATGCTATTTAATTCATTCATAGCTATATTAATTTGCTTAACGCTTTCTTCTTCTTCTGAAGCAGCTTCATATATTTTTATAAGTATATCAGAAACATCTTTAGCAGACTTTTCTATCTCCAAAAGTATATCCAAAGAACGTTTAACAGACTCATCTCCTACCTGTATCTTAGCAACAGTTGTTTCTATAATATCTGTAATATTTCCTGCTGCCTCATTAACATTCTGTGCCAAAGCTCTAATTTCGGAAGCAACAACAGCAAATCCCCTTCCCTGCTCTCCGGCACGTGCTGCCTCAACAGCTGCATTAAGTGCCAATATGTTAGTTTGAAATGCTATAGACTGTATCAATTTTGTAATATTAGATATTTCCTTACTTGATTCAGATATCTCTATCATATTATTAGATATTTCACCAACAGCAGATACACCATGCTGACTTGATTCTGTAACTTTAGAACTCATATTCTTAGCTTCATAAGAATTCTTTGATGTATTAGATATTGCTGATAGTAAATTTTCTATAGAACCTGTAATTTCTTCAACAGCTGCTGCCTGAGATGATGTTCTATCTGATAAATCATCTATACCGCCTGATATTTTCTCAGAAGAATTATTAATTACAGATATATTACTTTTTAATTCAGCAACTATATTATGCATTATAAGCTGCATATCATTAATAGAATTGGATAATACACCAGCTACATCTTTTCTATTTAAATCATTTTCATCAAATTTACTGTCAAATCTTCCATCTTGTATCAATTTCATTATATCAATAGCATGATATAAATTCTTAGATAAAGGTATAACTATTCTTGCTACTAATAAACATTCCAATACTATAAGAAGTACAATACATAAGAATAAATACATCATTAAAAATGTAAATTGAGAATAGAAAGGCTTAGCACTTCCTTTAAATACCAATAACCAAGGAGCATTATCAGTTTTTTGAATAGAATACCATTCATCACCAACTATATCTAAATCTCCAATATGAGATGATAAATTATTTTTGAAATCAGCGAATATTTCATAAGTAAATAAATTATTTTTTTCATTTAAGATGTAATCCTCATTATCATGAGTCATAAAAATACCATCTTCAGAAACAATGTAAACTTCTTCTTTGAAATTTTTCTTTAAACTTTCAGCTATACTATTAATATTGGCAAAATCTATTGCACAAACACCTTTTAAAGCTCCATTAGTATAAACTGATTTACCAAATGTTACTGTAAGTTTCTTAACAGCGAAATCAATATATGGAGCACTAATCATTATGCCATTGGTAGCTACAGAGTCTTTATACCAATCTCTGGAGGTTTGGTCATAAGTTAATGGATAAACTTCTAAAGTGTTCATAAAAACACCGCCTTGCGGATAAGGAAGGCTTCCTCCAAAATAAACATTTAAATATCCGGAATTTAGCTTTTGTACATTGGTTAAAAAATTACCGAATTCTACCCAACTAGGATTGGATTCCAGATAAGCTCCCATGACATATATTGTATTTTTGAGTTCCTCGACATACCCTTCTGTTCTTGTTTTAGCTTCTAATGTTTTAAGATATCTTTCATTTAAAAACCTATCCCTATATATAGGTCTGTAAACAAAAGATATTACAATAAAAAGTATCATTAGAAGTATTATAAAAGGCGCCAAGAATTTGATCATTAACATGTTTTTCATAGTAAAACCCCATATATAAAATTAAAATAAAAGAACTTATATTTTAAATAATAAACATTATAAAAATAAAGTCAAAAATAATTATAATTTTTTTTATAAAAATCTATAAAAAGTTATATATTGGTATATTTACATACTAATTTGTGCTATTATTCTGATATTTTCACCATAAGACCATATATTATTGTTATCATAATACTCTATAAATGTAGATTTCGGCACAATAAACGTTTTAAGACTAAACAGACCAAAAGAAAATAAATTAGAAATACTTGGCAAACTACCCTCTAAAATATTGGCTCTCAAACTTTCATTTTTATTAGATACAGAATAATTACTGTATACACATTCTATAATATTTAATTTTGAAGATTCTACAAACATCTTCAAATTTGACATGTTAAAATTAACGATATGTTCTGTAGATAAATATCTAATTAACATTTCATGACTGCATTGATCAATCATAGGAGAATTCGGAACTTCTATATATATGTATCCATTTTCATTGAGCATACCTTTTATTTTTAATAAAACATTTTTTGCATCTTTAAAATGCTCAATAACATGCGAAAGAATTATAATATCATATTTATTTTTACTTTCTAAGAAGTTAGGATTCAAATCAATATCATATTTATTTTTAGCATAAGCTCTGGCATTATCATTAAGCTCATATCCATAAACATCACAATTATTTTTCTTGAATATGCTTAATAATAAACCGTCAAAAGCACCTATTTCACATACTTTTTTATTTTTACAGTCTATATGCTTATTAATAAAATTAAATTGAGATAGGCTTCTAGCATAACGCATTTTGCTTTTAGCCATCTCAAATAATTTATTTTTTATATTATTATGATATTCATTTTTATATAAAAGGTATATTTCTTCATCTGTAGGCAATTCTATAAAGTATAATTTACAGTTATTACATTGATAAACTTTTTTATCATTTTGCCATACATTCTTTATGATGCCAACTTCAGTATAATTTTCGCTTCCGCAAACCTCACATTGCATATATAACTCAATTATTCAAAAGAAAGCTCTATTCCGCATTTAGGACATTTAGTCATACCCTCTGTAATGCTTGATCCGCAGTTAGGACATTCATATACTTCTATTTCTTCAACAACTTCTTCTGAAGTAGTTTCATAATCATCTTCACCTTCAACTATTTCAACAACATCTTTCATTACAAGCATCAAATTATCAACTGTATCTTTATCAAGGTTAGTTTTTTCCATAATTTCTTCAGATGATAAATTGTATAATTCTTCGATAGAATTAATATTATTTTCAATAAGAGTTTTAATGATAGATTCTTCAACGCCCTGTAAAGAATAAAGGTTGCTTTCAAATACTTCTGCCACTTCAGTTTGTTCAGCAGTATCTTCAGCTTCTTCTGCTGTATCAGAGAATATTTGATTCAATGGAACTATATCTTTCAACAATTCTGGATTTTCTTTAATATCTGTTTCTGTTTTAATATCAAAATAATATCCTGTAAGCTGTGAAGCAAGTTTAACATTGTAACCGCTCTTACCAAGTGCTAAAGAAAGCTGCTCATCTGGTATTATTATCATAGCTTCTTTCTTTTCCGGATCTGTAATAATAATTCTTATAGGTTTAGCAGGTGTTATAGCCTCAGCAATATATTCCCTAATATCTTTAGACCATTTTACAACGTCTATTTTCTCACCTTCAATTTCTTTTATTATTGATTGTATACGTATACCTTTTTGTCCTATACATGCTCCTATAGGGTCAACTTCAGGTTTATTTGATACAACAGCTACTTTGATTTTTAAGCCCGGCTGTCTTACAACATTTTTTATTTCTATTGTACCGTCAGCTATTTCTGGTATCTCTAATTCAAAAAGTTTCTTTATAAAATCAGCTTTTGTTCTAGTTAATAATATTTTAGTTGGAAGTTCTTTTCCTTTATCATCTTTTCCGCCCTGAACTTTATATATATAAGCTCTTATTCTGTCACCAACTGCATAATGTTCTCTAGGAGATTGGTCTTTTTTCTGTAATTCACCTTCTGTTTTACCTAAATTCACATAAATAGTACCTTTATGTTCTCTTTGGAAGTATCCATTTACTAACTGATTTTCTCTTCTTTTAAATTCATTATATATAAGATTTTTTTCAAGGTCTGATATTTTTTGGAAGAATGTAGTTTTAGCTACCATACTTTCTATTCTTCCGAAAGCCTCTACTTGATCTACAAGTATCAAAACTTCATCGCCCAAATTGATATCCTGATCCAATTTTTTAGCTTCTACTAGAGATATTTCTTTATTTTTATCTCTAACTTCTTCTACAACGTTAGCTCCCTTATATACAGTAGGATTATTTTTATTATCAAAATGAATATGAAAATTTATATCATTGCCATATTTCTTTTTTAAAGCCAAAACCATAGTAGATTCTATAACTTCTTTCAAAAGATCTACACTAATATCCTTTTCATCAGAAAGCTGCTGTAAATAAGTTCCAACGTTTTCAAACATTTTAATTCTCCATTTTTTATTTTGTATATATAATAAATATTAACAATTTAATCTTGCTTTTATGATATCATTTTTTAATATTTTGATATTTTTTTCATTAGTGATATTTTCTTCATCAATAACACTAATTACAATATAATCATCTTTAGCTTCTTTTAATACGGCATAAGTAGTAACAAAATCTTCACCGTTTCTATATTTTATTTTTATAGGCATATCTTCAAATAATTCATATCTGCTGTCAAATTTCCATCTAAAACCAGCACTTGATACAGTGATAGTATAATCTCCTTCATCATAACCATTGGATTTTATACATTCCTGAATTATTCTTGTAGTTTCTATACAATGAGTATGTGAAACACTTTCTTTCTTTTTAAAGATAACGCCATATACTTTTTTATTGTCTGAAATATTTCTTACCTTCAAATCCAATAAATATATGCCTTTATTTTCCAATACATCTTTTATACCATCAAATAACAAGTTTTCATCAATAATATTATCATCTGTCTTTTTATTTAATTTTTCTTTTTTTGGAAATTTCTTTTTTTTAGGCTCTCTGCCGTATTCTTTTTGTTTTTGAGGTTTTATTTTATTATTCTTATTACTCATATAAAAACTGTTATTATTTAATGTATTTTCCTCTATATAAAAAAAGAGTGTCGGTCTCTCTCAAATGAAAGAAAACCAACGCCCTTCATTACAAATATTTTCGGAAGTATAATTATTGTACAGTACTAAGGAAATTTGTCAAGTACTTTAATAAATTTATTATTATGTTAATGTGATTTTCTTGACTTTTATTATTTTCTATATTATCCTTTGAAAGTAAATAGATATTTTAGGGAAATTGTGTATAGATTAGAGATATGCTGTTTTATATATTAACGATTATATTTTTTTTGTATGTTGTATCAATAGCAATAAAAATGCTGCTTGAAAATAGGCCGCCTTATTCTTTTATTGCTTGGCTTACGGTTCTAGTATTCTTGCCTTATGTAGGAGTAATATTTTATATATTTTTAGGAATGGATTGGAAAAAATCTAAAAGAAAAATATCAGCAAAACTTCCTGAAGATATGATAAAAAAACATTTCTCATCGCTTTTAAAAACCCAAATTAAAATCCTTGATGATATGAAAGGTAATTATGAAAAGAATATTAATTTAGTAAAACTTGCAATCAGAAGCGGTTATTCTTTAATTACTGTACAAAATGAAGTTTCTATATTTGATGACGGCGAAGAACTTTTTAATGCTATGATACAAGATTTAAAATTAGCAGAAAAAACAATACATATGGAATATTTTATATGGAGAAGTGATAAATTAGGTGAAAGAATAAAAGATGTACTCATAAAAAAAGCTGATCAGGGAGTAGAAATAAGATTAATATTTGACGGAGTTGGTTCTTTAAAAAGAATAAGCCACAAATACAAAAAAGAATTAAAAGCACATGGAATAAAATTCTTATATTATCATGATCCTTTCTCTATATTATGGACTAGATTCGTTAATTATAGAAATCACAGAAAAATAGTAGTAGTTGATGGGGTGGTTTCATATATGGGAGGAATGAATTTAGGACAGGAATATATAGACGGAGGAAAACGTTTTGAATCTTGGAAAGATGTTCATATGAGAATAGTTGGTGATTCCTGCAATCTTATACAGAATGTATTTGTATGTGATTGGTATAATGCAGGAGGCAGAGATTTAGACGTATTTGATGCAAAAGAAAACAAACATAAACATTCAAGAAAAATAAAATTTGCCAATAAAGATTTAAATGAGGAAAAACTTTCTATAATAAGGAAAGATTTATTTCCTTTGGCAACAACTGATAAATTCCTTCCAGTTCAAATAATAACTTCAGGCCCAGATTCAAATTGGGACAGCATACAAAAAGTATATTCTAAAATGATAGAAGAAGCAAAAGAAACTATTTATATAGAAAGTCCTTATTTTGTTCCAGATGATGCTTTTTTAATTGCATTAGAGAATGCTGCTTTATCTGAAGTTAATGTTAATTTAATGATTACAGGAAAACCTGATAAATTAGTAGCTTGGTGGGTTGCTCAAACTTATTTTGAAACTTTGCTCAAAGCCGGAGTTAATATATATTTATACGAAAAAGGATTCCTACATAGTAAATTCTGCGTTATGGACGGAAGAATAGTATCTTGCGGTACCTGTAATATGGATATAAGAAGCTTTTATTTACATTATGAGATGAATGCGGTTATATATGATGCAGATACAGCTAAAAAATTTGAGGATATGTTCAAAAAAGATATGATGAACTCCCATAAAATAACATTAGAAGAATATTCTAAACAGCCTGCACTTGTAAGACTTAGAAACTCAGCTTGCAGAATAATAGCACCAGTCCTTTAATCATTATTTAAATAAAATTTTTAGGTAAAAATTATGAGAAATATAAAAATATCTGAATTAGATAATCAAAGCCTCTTTGATTTAGGACTTTCCAAAGAGAGTCTGACTTTATTTGTAGATGATATAGGTATACCAAAAGAAAATATACCAACTCTTAATGAAATATTAAGAACTAGAAACGACTTTTTCTTAAATATATCATCTGACAGAAATGAATCTTATAAAAATAATGTAATGGGAAATGATTTATTAATGGTTTTGCCTGATATTCAAAATCTAATATATCATGCCTCATTAAAGAAACCTTTAAAAAGCGTAAATATATTTGCAAGACTAATAAATTTAAAAAGTCTTCATTTATACGGTGATTTATTGAAAGATATGGAATTAAAACCTCTTGATAATATAGAAAATTTAGAGAGCGTATATATAGAAAACGGATTAACATTAAGGCAAGATGTTTATTTAGCAGCAAGACCAACTATAAAGGAAATAGGTGCCGGTACATTCAGAATGGAATCATTTGACAAGAATCCTAATTTGAAAAAAATTGCTATTCTTTCCGGCGTATCGCATGAAGAAGAAATGCCTAAAAAACTTCCTTGTATAGAGGAATTATATTTAGAAAAAGGTAAAAATATAAAATCTTTTAACTTTTTATCCAATATGAAAACTCTTAAATCATTAGAGCTTAATAATATACCAGCAATGACAGAATTGCCTAACTTTGATAATTTAGAAGAATTAGAAAAAGTAAGACTCACCAATTTAAGAAACCTCGAAAATATGGATTCAATATTAAATCACCCTAGAATAAGAAGATTGATATTAGAAAATATAAAATGCTTTAATATTGATATGCTTTCAAAAGAAACTGCTCCTCGATTGAAATATGTTACAGTAATAACTGATGATAAAATATGGGATAAGAAAATAAAAACATTATTAGAAGAGAGGGGATATAAAGAGGCAATAGTAACTTCAAATGATAATTAATGCCATTGAATTTGATGTACAAAAAGATAAATATAAAAATTTAGAAATAATAAATAATTTTGTACATGAAATAAATAATAAATACAAATCCGATTTAATAATATTGCCTGAATTATCATCTAATGGATATTTATTTGAAGATAGAGAAGAAGTTAAAAGAATCTCTGAAAATATAGAAGATGGTATATTTATAAATAATTTAGTAAAAATATCAAAAGACAATGACACTTCTATAATTGCAGGTTTTCCTGAAAAGTATGAAGATAAAATTTATAATTCAGCCATAATAATAGAAAAAGGAAATATTAAAGGCATATACAGAAAAATACATTTATCAGATTTTGAAAAAAATTTCTTTGACTCTGGAGATATAAATAACGCTGATTTAATTTTTAATATAAATGGTTTTAATATATCAGTACAAATATGCTTTGATTTATGGTTTACTGAGATATCAAGAAAACAAATACTAAATGGAAGTAATTTAATATGTGTGCTTGGTAATTTTGGTTCATCTACAACATTTGAAATAGCAAGAATCAGAGCAATAGAAAATCTAACTCCTATTGTATTATGCAATCGTATAGGAGTAGAAAAAAATTCTATTATGGAAGCTGATTTTATAGGAAAAAGTTTTATATGTGATGAAAAAGGAAATTTTTTAAGCGATATAGAAAATGATAATAAAATAAACAAATATATAAGTGCAGATTTAGAAATAAAAACAAAAAGACAAAATATAATATGTTCTGATTTTATGAAAGAAATAAAAAGGCATTATACAATTTAAATAATGAGCCTGATTTACATAACCAAGCCCATTATTTATATACAATATATTATACCAAAACCCTTCTTACTAATTTATTATCATCGTTTTTGCCGCCTATAGGTATATTTGAAGCAGGTACGGCTCTTTCCCTTCCCCAATCTCTTATATACTCTATTTTTTCAGGGCTAGTCTTTGAAAGCGGAATAACATTTTTAAGTGCATTTATAATAAGCTCACTTGTAAACTTAAGATCATCATTTGCAATAACCCTATACGCTACATCTCTAATTGATGATTCTAAATCTGCACCGGTAAAGCCGTCAGTTATTTCAATAAGTTCTTTTAATGTATTTTCATCTACAGAAGAATTCAAATATTTTTTTAAATACAAATTAATAATATCTTTTCTCTCCTCTTCTGAAGGCAAATCTATAAAGAATAATTCATCAAATCTTCCTCTTCTTAAAAGCTCTGAAGGAAGTTCGGATACATCATTTGCAGTTGCAACAACGAATACCATCTTTTTGCATTCCTGCATCCAAAATAAAAACTGACCTATCATTCTAGTTGTAACGCCTGAAGAATCAGAACCGCCGCCTGAAAGTCCCTTCTCTATTTCATCTATCCATAAAACACATGGGGAAACTCTTTCAGCAGTTTGAAAAGCTTCTTTAAGCTGCTGCTCACTCTGACCAACATACTGTCCCTGAACAGTGGCAAAATCTAATCTATAAAGAGGTAAATTCCAATACGAAGCAACCGCCTTAGCAGAAAGAGATTTTCCGCATCCAGGTACTCCTACTAATAATATTCCTCTAGGCGGATTTAATCCTCTTTTTGTTAATTCATCTCTCTTTTCTGATACCTGAAGCTTCTTCTTATCATTAAGCCAATTCTTTAATCCTCCAAGTCCTCCTACATCTGCTATATCAGATGATACTTCTATTTTTTCAAGACCGTTTATATCTGAAAATAATTTATCTTTTGCAAATTTTAATTCAAGCAAATCAGCTTTCTTTATATGTCTGCTTGCTATCAAAGAAACTATTACATTCTGTATTTCTACTTTAGTAATACCTGTAAGAGTTAAAGCAGCTTCTCTATAATCATTTTCGTCCCAATCAACTTTTATGCTATTTTTATAAGGTTCTATATTTTCTGCTATAATATCATAAACCTCATCTTCTGAAGGCAAATCCAAATCTAAACTCATACCCAATCTCTGTAAATTAGACCATACAGTATCCTGAGTAATAACTATAATAGAAGCACCTTTTTCTTCTGCTAAATTTACTATATCAAAAATATATCTTGCAGTAGTTGTATCTGCATCCAATTCTGAAACATCTGTAAAAATAAAAGTTAAATTAGCCTTTAAATTTATTTGTTCAGCTATAAAATCTAAAGCTCCTATAACTGTTTTATCATCATTAACAGATTTTTCTGTAACTATATCATACATACCTTTTGATAATGTATGAACATAAAAAGGCAATGAAAGATCCTTAGCTGTTTCTCTCAAAATATCTAATGCTCTTTGTCTTTCTATTGTATAAAAAGGAATAAAAGGTATTCTAGCAAGGGAATATCTTTTTAATTTTTCTTTACATTCTTTATAATTCATATTATACTCCTAAATCATTTACTCTAGTACTCTTTATTATCTTCTTTAAAAATCCTGTTCTATCTGAAGCAGCGGAATCTTCTAAACTCTGCTGTACTGTATCAGCTGAACTTTTTATAAACTCTACAAATTTATCAGAATACTCCTTAGACACATTCAATATAGACTGTGCTTTAACTATCTTCAAAAGAAAAGTATATTCTCTTTTTAAATTGTTTAATGCAGGAGATAAAATATCAATATTTGTTGTTTTACCTGTAATAGAGTCAAATTTTTCATCTGCTTTTTTCATTCTATACTCTATAGTTTCTTGCAGCTTTGTGAATAATCTCTCATAATTTCCAGATTCTATAACACCATTATTTATTGCTTCAAGTATTTCAGTATCTGAAGGAGATGAACTTTTTAATGTATCTAAAATTTTAGTCCATTCAAAATATGTTTTTGGAGATTTTATCATAATATATTCCTTAAATTATTTTCTTCTTACCCTTTTTATAGGTACAGCCGGAGGCATCAAATCCCATTTAGGAAAACTTTCAGACATATCATTATAAGAATTAAGAAGACTTGCCCTAGGCTGTATTATAATCTGATCATTTACAGAATTTTCTTCTTCTGTTTCTTCTTCCTCGTCATCTTCTTCGTCGTCATAGTCATCATCTGAATCATCTTCGTCATAGTCATCATCATCGTCTTCGCTATCTTCCACATCTTCATCATCTGAATCATTATCATATTCTTCATCTTCTAAATTTTCAGCATCATTTACATCATCATAGTTATCAGTATTTTCAGACTCCTCTTGATTTTCATCTTTATCATCAATAGGTTCTAAACCATCAACTTTTTCATTGTCATCTAAAATAATCATAAACAATCCTTAATATAAATTACACATTTAAAAACTTTAATTTGTTAATGTTGCAGAAGATATACTATTCAAGAAATCTATAACCCTATTATAATCGCTGTCCTTCTCTGCATAAAAACTTCTGTAATCCACAACTTCAGCCAAAATACCTCTTAAAACCGTAAGAGATTTTTCTAAATATTCATCATATTCTCTATTGATCTTATTTATACTATCTTTATAATCCTTGTTTAATTTATATATCTTATATCCTGCCAATCCTAGTACAACAACAGATGCTATTATATGTAAATTGCTTAGTAAGAATGCAGCTATAACAGCTATAACACCTACTGTAATAGAAGCTGGAATCCATTTTTTCTTGCTGAGTTCGTATGTTCTCTCTCTATTAATATGTTCTGTTAAAGACTGAACGAGTTCTTCTTCATTTGATCCGTCCTGAGTAACACCATGCCAATCTTTTATTCTTATATCTATATTTGTTGGCACTTCTGCTCTGCTTTTAGCTGTTAAATCTGTATATGCATCTATAATCCAATCTTTAGATAAAGACACAGCAAGTTTCTGTGTGGCTACGAGAGCCCCTGTAGCCTCAGGAAACAATGCTATATTTGTAAGATGTTCTGAAAAATCACTGTATTCTTCATAAGCCTGAAACTCAGAATCAAATCTTTCTTCTGCAGTTTCTGTATCTCCCTCTTCTTCTACAATAAGTTCATTTTTTCTTAATAGTGCTCTTTTAGGTAATTCTTCATTATCATAATTATTTACTAAATTATCTAATATCTCATCTATTTTATCTGATATCATAGCTACATTTTTTACTTCGGCATTAAAGATATCATAAAAATAATCATATATATCCTCATGAGTATATGCCCAATTAATTACTTCTTTAAGTTTAGGCCAAGTTTCGCTATACTCCTGCAAAAGAGGATATTCTTTATCATCTAAATCAACTATTTGATCATATAAAGCATTGCTCCATTGTTCTCTTTGATTCTCTATAAATCCGCTTTTACTTGAAAGTTCATCTATCCAAAAAGCAATTTTCTCAGAGCATAAACCTTTAGCATCAGGACCAAATAAACCGCTCGCAAATGCATCTAAAACAACAACTATTCTTCTCTCCATCTTTGACGGATCCTGCATAGAAAAATATCTGTCAAGCCAAGTTAAAGCACCATTGAATTTTCCTGCCCTTCTGCTAATCAAACAGAAAAGCAAACTTGTTTTTTCATCATCTCTTCTAATTGCTTCTTTCAGAGCTTTTTCAGCCAATTCTCTATCATCAGATATCCAAGCAGAAAGAGCTATCAATGCAGGAGCAAGCCAATACCTAGGAGCTTTCATCATAAGTTCCTCAGTAGCATTTGCCATAGTTTCTTTTCTTACAATACCAACATCATTAGCATTTAATATTCCAACAGTATGCCTTCTCACTTCATCATAATATCCGAAATTTTCTTCTATTTCCTGCTTCAATATCATTATGCTTTGTTTAGCATCTGCCAAAGCAGCTATTCTTCTTGACTCTCCTACAAATTCTTCAAACTCATCTCTTAAATTTATAAATTCAGAATAAAAATTATCAACTTTTCCATCAACCTGAATAACTCTATCATCAACATTATTAACAATAGAAGAGATATGATATACCCTCTCAGATATAGCCGCCAAATTAGCTTCTATAGCGGAAAGATTAGCTCTTGAGACTAAACGATCATTAGACATGAATAAACACCTCCCATAATAATTATTTTGATATTACTGCTGTTGAACCATCACTCATAACAGCAATCATAAACTTTTCATAAACTTCTATAAATTCGTATTGAGGATGCTGACATAAAGACCTTGCAGATTCAAAACCATTAGGTAATTTTTGATTGCTTTTATAATGTTCTATTATCATGATACCTGAAATATCTAAAGTATGAACATCATAAGTATCCCCTAAATAACATTTACCTAATACACCGATTAAATTAGATGCTACAAAAATAGAAGAAACATCAGCAAATTCTTCCTTTATTGTACTGAGCAATTCCTCTTTTTGTTTTTGAGACATCATTACATCTCCAGCATCCAAAGCTTTTATAGCTTCCATATACTTATCAGATCTCTTTTTTCTAAGTTTCTCTCTCAATACTTTCTCATCAACTTTTAATCCATTCTTTTTTGAGGTGCTTACATTAGTTTCAATTTTTTGGGATTGTGTTGTATTAAAAATCGGTTTAGGCATAAAAATACTCAACTTTTTTTTATTATAATATAATATCATGATATATAATTATGTCAATAATATTTAAAAAAAAATAATTATAATTAATTTAAAAATACGGTTTTTAAATTAATTATAATTTAAAAAACATACTTATCATGTTAAAATAAATATAAATGTTACAAAAAAAATATTTTTTAAAAAAAACAGTACATTATACATGATTTTAGGTATATAATAATAAAAAAACAACATTTTTAAATATTAGAATTTTGATACATTTCAATCATTTATAGTATATTCAACGCTTTTCGAGAGAATTTAACTAGAGATTATTTTTCATATACTACATAATCAACTTTTTTTTATTGTATTATAATAACATAATATGTAATTATGTCAATAATATTTTAAAAAAATAAAGTATTATCAATTATTTGATAATACTTTATTAACTTCAACAAATTATTATAATTTGAAATAACTTACAACATCTATCAATTTCTGAGCTTCACTGCTTAATGTTATGCTAGCCTCTTTTGACTGTTCTACCAAACTAGCATTTTCCTGAGTGCTTGCATCCATTTTTAATACAGCCTGATTAACTTGATCAACTCCGCTTTGCTGTTCTACTGCAGTTTGAGAAATATCTTTCATTATATCAGCAGTATTTTCTATTTTATCTTTTATATCAATAAATATCTCCTGTGATTTTCTTGCAGCTTCTGCAGCAACTCTTATTTTCTCATCAGAATCAGATATTAATGAAGTAATATTTTTAACAGAAGTTTGAGTATTTTGAGCTAAAGTTCTAACTTCAGAAGCAACAACAGAGAATCCCCTTCCCTGCTCTCCAGCACGTGCTGCTTCAACTGATGCATTAAGTGCCAATATATTAGTTTGAAAAGCAATATCTTCTATTAATTTAGTTATATTAGTTATTTTTCTGCTTGCTTCAAAAACTGCTTCCATACTTCTTGTAGTGCTTTCTATTATAAGTCCTGCTTCCTCAACCGATTTTTTTGAATCATTCATCATATTATTTCCTATAACTGATTTTTCAGCAGAATTTTTTATTGTAGAAGCCATTTGCTCCATAGAACTAGCAGTTTGCTCTAATGATGATGATTGAGATTGAGTTCTTAAAGCTAAATCGTTATTTCCTCTTGCTAATTCTTTTGATGTTAATTCTATATTATTAGAAGAATCAATTATATTGCTTACTATATTTTTTAATTTTTCTATAGTATTATTAAATCCATTAGCTATTATTCCAAATTCATGATTTTGATATTTGTTAGTCAAAAATTTAGTTGGTGCTGATACAGTCAAATCTCCATTTCCAAGTCTGTTCAAATCGCTTGCTATTCTTGATAAAACCCTAGAAATATTTTTATTAACATACATACCAACTATTAACGAAGTTATAACAAGAAGTATTACACTTAAAACTATAGTTATCATTATAAGCGTATTTCTATCTGAATAAAATTCACTGTCAAGCATAGTAACACACATTATCCAATCTATATTATCAAGTCTTGAAAATACCATAACTTTCTCTCCCTCATCTTCATAATGAAGCGATCCTTTTTTCTGAGTAGATGCAGCCTGCAAAGCATTTCTTGAACCTTCAGATATAGTATTAATTTTTTTAACATCTTTATGAGCTACTCTTTTTCCATCTTCATCTACAATGTAAATATTTCCTGTTTCTCCTATAGTTATCTCAGAAAAATATTTTTTAGCGAAATTATTCCATTTTAATTCAGCTGCTAAAACTCCAGCAGGCTTTCCTGTATAGTCAATAACTCCTGCTAATATACTGATAACATACTCTTGACTAAGAGGAGAAATTTCTATCTCATCATCTATGGAATACTGATATCCTGTCTTTATAAATCTTTCCCATAAACTTCTATCTGATATATTAGTTTGTATTGTACTTCCGCTTGAACTATCTGTTAAAAGATTTCCATTTAAATCATATAAAGAGAGAGAAGAAACATATGTGCTTAATTCCTTAACTAATTCTTCCAATTCAGTTTTAGCAATAGTAAAAGTCAAATCATTAGGATCTTTGAAATAATCCAAAAATTCAGATTCTTTAGCTATTACAGAAGTTAAATCCTTTTGATCGTTTAACCATACTGAAACTAAATCTCTATAACCGTCAGCTGTTTCCTGAAAACCTCTTAAAGCTGTTTTTTCTATAAAAATAGAAGAAGCAGAAATAACAACTATCATAAGAACTAATAACATTATTACTACAGCAGATATAATAGCAAAAGGCATTTTAAATTTTAAAGTTTGCATAAATTTCATAAATAACCTCCTTAAGGCTTAATCACTATAATAATATTATATTACAAAAACTATAAAAAGTCTATATTTATGTAAATATTTTTTACTAAAAATACTAAAAAATAGCTATTTTTTTACATAAAAAGTAAATATTAAGTAAATTTATGTAATATTTGTAAAATATATTTATTAATTTATTTTATTTTTTTCTTTGACAAAATTAATATTATTGTATATCATGATATATCATAAAAAATAAGGATTAAGTATGTATAATATAGCCCAATTAAAAGAATTACTACAAGATAAAAAAATGGATGAAAAATTTTCCTCAATTTATGGAGGAGATGAAAAAAGCATATCTGAAGCTTATGGAAGATTATCAGACACTATAAAACACTTTGAGAACATTGATAAAAGTCAAGAAGTATATTTATTTAGTGCTTCTGGAAGAACTGAGTTATCAGGAAACCATACTGACCATAATAACGGCTGCGTATTAACTGCCTCTATCAATTTAGATAAATTAGCATTAGTTGCTAAAAGAAATGACAATAAAATAGTAGTTTATACAGATTACTCCAATAATCCTGATGTGATAGATGTAAATAATTTAGAATTAGATAAAGATGAATACGGTAAATCAAATGCTTTAATAAGAGGTGTTTGTGCCGGAATAAAAAATAAAGGTTACAATATAGGAGGCTGTACAGTATCATTAAACAATAAAGTTTTAATGGGAAGCGGATTAAGCAGTTCTGCTAGTTTTGAATCTTTAATTGGTGAAATACAAAATGCCTTATACAATGATAATAAAATAAGCCCTGTTGAAATAGCTAAAATCGGTCAATATGCTGAAAATGTTTATTTCGGTAAGCCTTGCGGACTTATGGATCAAATGGGATGTTCTGTAGGCGGAATTATGTCTATAGACTTTAAAGACAATTATAACCCTATTATAGAAAAAGTTGAATATGATTTTGAAAAAGCTGGTTATGCTTTGATGATAGTAGATGCTAAAGGCGACCATAGCGGACTTACAAATGAATATGCTGCTATAAGAGAAGAAATGAATGCCATAGCTAATTACTTCGGTAAAAAAGTATGCAGAGATATCACTAAAGAACAATTATTAGAAAATGCTTCAAAATTAAGAGCTGAAATCGGAGACAGAGCTGTAATGAGAGCTTATCACTTCTTAGAAGAAAATGAAAGAGTAATAAATCAAATTAACGCTTTAAAAAATAATGATATCAATACATATTTAAAACTTATGAATGAATCAGGACTTTCAAGCTTTATGTATTTACAAAACTGTTTCTCTATTACAAGTTCTAAGAGTATGGGAGTTGCTTTAGGTATATGCTTAACAAAAGATTTCTTAAAAGGCGAAGGTGCTTGCCGTGTACATGGAGGCGGTTTTGCTGGAACTATACAAGCTTTAGTACCTATAAGCAGAGTTGATGAATACAAAAAGTTTATGGATTCTATATTCGGAGATGGAAGTGCTGTAAAAATAAGAGTAAGACAATCTCCTGTATGTGAAATCTAATATATTAAAATTTAATAAAATAAAGAGGCAAAGTAAAATTTTACTTTGTCTCTTTTTTATTATAAATATTTTTTGTTTATACCAAAAATTTTTAACTTTGTCAACTGATACACTTTATATAAATGTTATCAACTTTTTTGCCGCACAAAAAAGTTTTTATCCTTCGGATACGCTATGCGAAAAACGCAATTGCTAGAACTTTATATTAAAAACATGCCTATTAAATATATGGTATATCCTATAAAAATGCAGTTCTTTTGGTTCTTTTATACCAATAAAAGAACTGGGGTATGGGGCAAAGCCCCAGATATAAAAACAAAAATATAAATTTATTTTTGACAAAATATAGTTGTTTAGGTATATACTGAAAATTTTTAACTTTGTAATTTTTTAGTCAACTTTTTCCCGCCGCAAAAAGTTGCAAAAAGTGCAAGTGTAAAATTAGTACTAAATCATACCAAATAAATCTTTATTAATTTTTTAACAATTATATTTGCTATAATTAAAAAATAGTATATAATCGGACTATTATAAATACAAGAGGTTTTCTATGATTAAATTAATCGAAATGAAAGATAATTTACAAAATAAAGAATTTTACAGAAATTTATATAATGATGCTTTTCCTCCTGAAGAAAGATGGAATTTTGATATGACATTAGAAAATAAAGATAATCATAATTATAAATTTTATGCTATATTAGATGATGATACTCCAATCGGTTTAACTATGCTTTGGGATTTAGAAGATTTTAATTACGGTGAATATTTAGCTATAGATAAAAATTTAAGAGGCAAAAAATATGGTTCTGAAGTATTAACAAAGATATTGGATATACTAAAAAATAAACTTATAGTTATAGAAGTAGAACCTTATGATTTAGATGAAATAGCAAGAAAACGCATAGAATGGTATAAACGTTTCGGTCTTATATTGGCAGAATATGATTATGATATGCCTTGTATTGATAAAAGCAATAATATATCAACCATGAAAATGAAAATCATGACAAGCAGAAAAATACAAAGCAAAGAAGAACATGATAATATAACATCAATAATATACAAAAAAGTGTATAAGCCAAGATTAGATGAACTTGATAAATGGAGATAAATTCAATATAAATTACAACTTAACATAATAATAAAATAAAAAATTGTTTATTTTATTTACAATAATATTTACACTTATGTTGATTTCCAAAGATATTTATACTATATTGTTATTATACTAAAACAATATATTTTGTAAAAGTACAATATTTTTTATAAATTTGGCATAATTTTTATTATATATGTACTAAAAAATATATATTACACTACATTTAACACGTATAAAGGTTTTAGTATAATATTATTTCTTTAAGGGTTCATTATGGATAATAAATATACTCAAAAAATCAAAGAATTGATTAATGAAATGACATTAGAAGAAAAAGTATCTTTATTAAGTGGTAAAGACTTCTGGTCAACTAAATCAATACCAAGACTCAATATAGATTCAATATATTTAACCGATGGCCCTCATGGAGTTAGAAAGCAAAGTGTAAATTCCGGTGAATTAAGTTTACAGCAATCTGTTGCAACAACTTGCTTCCCTACTGCTTGCTGCAGTGCTTGTTCATTCGACCCAAATATAATGTATGAAATGGGAGAAGCTATATCAAAAGAAGCTAAAGCCAACAATGTAGCCGTAGTATTAGGTCCAGGAATTAATATCAAACGTTCACCTCTTTGCGGACGTAATTTTGAATATTTTTCCGAAGATCCATATTTAGCCGGAAAAATGGCAAGCGGTTGGATAAGCGGATTAGAAGATAACGGCATACAATCAAGTTTAAAACATTTTGCTGCAAATAATCAGGAAACTTTAAGATTAATAATAGACAGTGTAGTTGATGAAAGAGCTTTAAGAGAGATATATTTATATGCCTTTGAAATAGCAATAAAAGAAGCAAAACCATCTACAGTTATGTGCTCATATAATAGCGTTAATGGTACATTAGCTTCTGAAAATAAATATTTACTTAATGATATTTTAAGAAATGAATGGGGATTTGACGGAATCGTTATTTCTGATTGGGGTGCTGTAAATGAAAGAGTCGAAGCATTAAAAGCAGGGCTTGATTTACAAATGCCTTCTACTAATGGTCAAGATGATAAAAAAGTTTATGATGCTGTTAAAGAAAATAAACTTGATGATAAAATTTTAAATAAGACTGTAGAAAGATTATTATATTTTTCTTTATACTCTATGGATAATATTTATAAAAATTATTCCTATGACAAAGAAGAAAATCATAATATTGCAAGACATATAGCTGAAAATTCTATAGTGTTATTGAAGAATGAAGATAAAATACTTCCTGCAAAAAAAGAAAGCAAAATAGCTATTATAGGAGAATTTGCTCAAAAACCTAGATATCAAGGAAATGGAAGTTCACTTATAAATGCATACAAAATAGATACTGCAGAAGAATATTTCAAAGAAAATAATTTAGAATTTAATTATGCTAAAGGTTATGATTCAAATTCTTCTGCTATTGATAATGCATTAGTAGAAGAAGCGGTAAATATATCTAAAGACAAAGATTTAGTTATAATATTTGCTGGATTAATTAATTCCTACGAATCTGAAGGCTTTGACAGAAAACATTTAAATTTACCTGAAAATCATAATCATTTGATTGAAGAAATATCAAAAGTTAATAAAAATATAGTTGTAGTATTATCTATAGGTGCTCCTGTATTAATGCCTTGGATTGATAAAGTAAAAGGGGTACTTAATTTATATTTAGCAGGAGAAGCTGCAATCAGTGCCGCATTCAATATAATATTTGGAATAGTAAATCCTAGCGGTAAATTAGCAGAAACATTCCCATTAAATTTAGAAGATACACCTAGCTATAAATATTTTCCAGGCGGAAACAAATCAGTACAATACAGAGAATCAATTTTTGTAGGATATAGATATTATGATAAAGCAGAAAAAGAAGTTTTATTCCCATTTGGTTTTGGATTATCATACACTACATTTGAATTTTCTCATTTGATAGTTTCTGATGCCAATACAATTGCAGGACTTGATAATATACATGTGGTTTTTGATATAAAAAATACCGGCGATGTATTCGGATGCGAGCTAGCTCAATTATATGTAACTGCACCTGAAAATAATATATTCAAAGCTAGAAAAGAATTAAAAGGATTTATAAAAGTATTCTTAGAACCTAATGAAACAAAAACTATTATACTAAAATTAAATAGAAGAAGTTTCTCTTTCTATAATGCTGAAACAAAAAAATATGAAATAGAAAGCGGTATTTACACTATATCAATAGGTAATTCATCAAGAAATATCCTATTAAGTAAAAATATGGAAATAAACGCTAATAGTTATTATCAAAAAAGAATACCTAGCTATTTTAACTTTAAAGATATAGATATACCTGATAATGATTTTGAAGAATTAATGGATAAAAAATTAAAACCTATTAATATAAAAGCCTCTAAACCTTATAACCTTAATAATAATTTATTAGACTTAATTCATGAAAATATAGCTAAAGAATTTTATAACAGAATCTTGTCTGGTCTTGATGAGATGTTCAAAGATGATAAAACAGACACAAAAAATATGTTTAAAAGTATGATGCTTGAAACTCCTTTAAGAACATTATCAACTATGACTGGCAATATTGTAACTAGAAAGGATATTGAAAATTTACTTAATATTTTAAATGAATAATTTAATATATTAAGAAAAATTTTACAGCACTCTTTTTAACTAAAAAGTGTATTATAATTAACAAGCATAACAACAATAATAAAAATAAAGCCCCAGTAAAAATACTGAGGCTTTTTATTTATAATTTATTATTTTATAATAATAAATGTTTATGAGCTAATTATTAATACATACCGCCCATTCCGCCGCCAGGCATTGGAGGCATTGGTTTTTCAGGTTCAGGTATATCAGTAATAATAACTTCTGCAGTTAATACTTGGCTAGCAATAGAAGCAGCATTTTGTAAAGCACTTCTTGAAACTTTAGCAGGATCAATAATACCAGCTTTTAACATATCAACCCATTCATTAGTAAGAGCGTTGAAACCCATATTGCCTTTTTGTTCTTTAGCTTGAATAGCAACAACTGAACCGTCTAAACCAGCATTTGTAGCTATCATTCTTATAGGTTCTTCTATAGCTCTTTTTACTATATTGATACCAACTTGCTCATCAGCATTGTCAGCTTTCAATGAATCTAATTTATGCTGAGCATGTAAGTAAGTTATACCGCCGCCAGGAATTACACCTTCTTCAACAGCAGCTCTAGTAGCAGATAAAGCGTCTTCTACTCTAGCTTTTTTCTCTTTCATTTCTACTTCAGTAGCAGCACCTATATTGATAACAGCAACACCGCCAGAAAGTTTAGCTAATCTTTCTTGTAATTTTTCTCTGTCATAATCGCTGTCAGTTTCTTCTATTTGTTTTTTGATTACTGTAACTCTGTTTTTAACTTCGTCTTTGCTTCCAGCACCTTCAACTATAGTAGTATTTTCTTTATCTACAGTGATTTTTTTAGCTCTACCTAATTGTTCAATAGTAGCATTTTCAAGTTTCATACCTAAATCTTCGCTGATAACTTGACCGCCAGTAAGAATAGCTATATCTTCTAACATAGCTTTTCTTCTGTCACCAAAACCAGGAGCTTTAACAGCACATACGTTTAATACTCCTCTCATTTTGTTTAATACTAAAGTAGCTAAAGCTTCATTTTCAATATCTTCAGCAATGATAATGAAAGGTCTTCCTGTTTGAGCAATTTTTTCAAGTATAGGAAGAAGTTCTTTCATATTAGATATTTTTTTATCATAAATAAGAAGTAAAGCATCTTCTAATTCAGCAGTCATGCTGTCTCCGTTAGTTACGAAATATGGAGAAATGTAACCTCTGTCGAACTGCATACCTTCAACTAAAGAAAGGCTAGTTTCTAAAGATTTAGCTTCTTCAACAGTAATAACGCCTTCTTTACCAACTTTTTCCATAGCATCGCTGATTAAAGAACCGATTTCTTTATCGTTATTAGCAGAAATAGTAGCAACTTGAGCAATTTCTTCTTTGCCTTTAATTTGTTTAGCTTCAGATTTGATGTATCCAACTATTTCATTAACTGCTTTTTCTATACCTCTTTTGATAAGCATAGGATTAGCACCGCTAGTTACGTTTTTCAAACCTTCTTTTACCATAGCTTGAGCTAAAACTGTAGCAGTAGTAGTACCGTCACCAGCAACATCATTAGTTTTAGTAGCTACTTCTTTAACTATTTGAGCACCCATATTTTCAAATGGATCTTCTAATTCTATTTCTTTAGCGATAGTTACACCATCATTTATTATAGTAGGAGGACCAAATTTTTTGTCTATTACAACATTACGTCCGCGTGGTCCTAAAGTTACCTTAACGGCATTAGCTAAAGCGTCTACACCTCTCATAAGGGCACGTCTAGCTTCTTCATCAAATAATAGCTGTTTTGCTGCCATATATTTTCTCCTTTTTAGTATTATTAAATTAAATTATTAGCATTATTGAACTTTTAAAATTAATTGATTTTAAAATTGTAAAAATTATACATCAAAAAATAAATATTTTCAAGTATATAGTATTAATTAATAAAAAAAGCATTAACTTTTAGAACATTAATATTCAAATAAAAAATTAACAATCATATTTGATAAATACATAAAAAAAGCATTGATATGCTGGATACCAATGCTTTGAATAAAAAATACAGATAAATTATAGTAAACCTAATCTGCGTTCTTTTTTGATTTTTCTTTTCATTCTTTTAAGAGCTTTTTCTCTTTGAAGTTTTTTCTCAAGAGATGGTTTTTTATAGAATTGTTTTTCTTTTAAATCCTGTAAAATACCTTCGTTTTCACAAGCTCTGCGGAATCTTTTAATAACGCTTTCTACTGGTTCACCTTCATTAGCGAATACACGTACCAATTAACTCACCTGCCTTTTTATAAAAATATTAGCGGCGAAGGGACTTGAACCCCTGACACTGCGGATATGAGCCGCATGCTCTAACCACCTGAGCCACGCCGCCAAAAATAAACAAGCCTTTATTATTGGCTATTAGCGGGGGCAGGACTTGAACCTACGGCCTTTGGGTTATGAGCCCAACGAGCTACCAACTGCTCCACCCCGCGATGTAAGTAATGAAAGTATTATACAATTTTATAAAAAAATGTCAAGCATTTTTATACAAACTTGCTTAAAAACTCCTCTGGTTTTGTACTTGCTCCTGATTCAAATAGATTTATTATGTATTTATTAATAAAGATTTTCTCTTTCTTTACTTTGGTTTCCATAAATAAGCCTTCTTCTCTAAGTTTAGACAATAATCTTGCAGCCTTATCCCTTTTCCAATCAAACATATCCATTAAATCAACTATACGAATATAAGGAGTTATAAATATAATATAAAATATACTTGAATCTGTTAATTTCTTAAATGTCTTATTAAGAAGTAATTGATTTCTTAATACTATTAAATTCTCATGAACAAAACTAATAGTATCTACTGCATATAAACATATACCTCTTAAAAATTTTAAATACCTTATTATAGATTCTTTATCAGACGAACCGTTCATACTAGCTTCAAAAAACTGATAAGGATATAATATAGGTGTATCAAGCAATTTCAATTTGTATGAATAAATATTAAATACAACCCTGCATATTATAAAACAGCCTTGATATTCTTTTACATATTCATAGGATATTTTTTGATATACAAGCAATTTTAATATAGGATCCAAATCCAAACTGTCTATGTATTCTATATCTTCATCATATTTTTTATCAATAATAATCTCTTTATCTTCAACTAAACTTATTATTTTTGAAAATACTGATGAATCATAATCTCCATTCAATACTTCTTTTAATATACGGAACTCTTTATGTTTAGAATGATATTCTTCCAATATACCATAAGATATCATGGCAATATCTTTATATTCATAATTGTTTGCCGGATTCAATATCAATGATAATATACTTAAAAGATATTCTGAATTTTTCAAAGATAAACATGACATTCTAAAATTATAATATGCATGCCAAGTCTTAGCCAGTTCTTTTAATACATCAATATCATCAAACATTTTTACATCTATTTTATTACACATAGTAATACATTTTAACATTCAAATGATTATATAGCAATATAAATTTTTAGTATATACTGAAACAAATATACTTTGTCAAAAATAAATTTATATTTTTGTTTTTATATCTGGGGCTTTGCCCCAGACCCCACTTCTTTTGCGACCGAAGGAAGTACTGTAAGTATTGCCACAAAGAAGCTATATCCTCGACAAGCTCGGATACGCTTCGCGAAAGGCTACATTTGGGCTTTAATTTAATAAATTATATTACATGTAATACATTTTTAGTATGATTTAGTACTAATTTTTACACTTGCACTTTTTGGTTCTTGACGAAGTCCGCCTGTGGCGTGCGGCGGAAAAAAGAACAATAAAAAATTGACAAAGTTAAAAATTCTTAGTATATACCTAAACAACTATATTTTGTCAAAAATAAATTTATATTTTTAATTTTATATCTGGGGCTTTGCCCCATACCCCAGTTCTTTTACGACCGAAGGAAGTACTGTAAGTATTGGTATAAAAGAACCTATATCCTCAACAGGCTCGGATACGCTTCGCGAAAGGCTATATTGGGCTTTAATTTAATAAATTATATTACATGTAATACATTTTTAGTATGATTTAGTACTAATTTTACATTTGCACTTTCGAGGATATAAGGTTCTTTGACGAAGTCCGCCTGCGACCGTAGGGAGTGCCTTTTAGGTATGGCGTGCGGCGGAAAAAAGAACAATAAAAAATTGACAAAGTTAAAAATTCTTAGTATATACCTAAACAATTATATTTTGTCAAAAATAAATTTATATTTTTGTTTTTATATCTGGGGATTTGCCAACAACGCTGTGTGCTTCGCAATACCCCAGTTCTTTTACCGAGTAGGTACCTTTCGGTATTGGTATAAAAGAACCTATATCCTCAAAAGGCTCAGATACACTTCGTGAATGGCTATATTTTAGCTTAAATTAATAGTTTATATTACATGTAAAACAAAATTAGTTTGATTTAATACTAATTCCTATCCTTGCACTTTTTGGTTCTTTTTGCGGCGGGAAAAAGAACAATAAAAACATTGACAAACTTAAAAATTTTCAGTATATATTATATTGTATTAAGTTTTTTGATAGCTTCTTCTATAGCTTCCATCTTAGCTTCATATTTATTTATATCTTCTATTCTGTTTATTCCATCGCATGCCTGCCATAAAGAAACCAAAGCTACATAATCTTCTGCCTTATCTGAAGCATCATAATTATCAAAATGATATGTTATTCCAGATAATACACATTCAAAATCACCAATAATAGCTTCATACATCTTTTCTGCTTTTTCAAAATCCTCTATTTCCTCAAAACATAAAGCTGTTTTTATCATATCAGGGCCAACTAAACCTCTATAATTGGACATAACATTACAAGTAATATAGCTTTTATAATACATAACTTCGGCCCTGGATCTTGCATCGCCTGCAATTTCAGAAAAATCAGCTAATACATCAAATATTGCTCTATAAATAGATGATGTTATAACCAAACTAACCCTATTTATAGCGACTGCATTCTTAAAATTTGATACTATATTATGAGATATTGCTGATATAAGCTCGTATATTTTTTTCACTAAAATATTGAGTTCATCTCTATATCCGCCGAAATACAAGGCATAAATAAATCTTACAAAATCCCCATAAAGCAATGCATTATTTGCTGTTAAATCAAAATTAATGTTATCGATTTCATTGATAGTTCTATTATCAATTAATTCTTTTATAACCCTTATAACACTTCCATCATCTTCATAATGAAGTTTTGAATTTTCTGAAGTGAATAATTCTATAGCATTTAATTTTCTTTTTTCTGTGAACTCTCTTATATACGAATTTAATGTTGATTTTGCTAAAAATGTATTGCCTGTAGATAAAGGCTTTAATATATCTGCATATTCTCCATTAAATAATTCATCTCTTAAATGTTTAATTTCTTTATCTGTCATAATAATCCCCTTTTAATATATTATATAATATATTAAAAAATAATAATATAGTTAATTACCATTAAAAAATATATACTTTTTATTAATTTTAATATAAAATGTCAATTAATAAAAAATTATAGGATATATTAAAAATGGAACTTTTAGCACCTGCTGGAAATAAAGAAAAATTAGAAGTAGCATATCATTATGGAGCAGACGCTGCATATATAGGCGGAGCTTTATTTAATTTAAGACATCAAAGTAAAAATACTACTACTGATGAACTTGCTGAATGTGCTGAACTTGCTAAAAAATTAGATAAGAAAATTTATTTAACTTTAAATGCTTTCTTACATGAATATGATAAAAATAATTTAAAAGCATATTTAAAAGAAATTCAAAATTTAGATATAGATGCATTTATTATATCTGATTTAGGAGTATTAGCAGTAGTTAAAGAAATAATTCCTGAAGCAACTATTCATATAAGCACACAAGCATCAGTTACTAACAGCTATTCATGCAAAATATATGAAAGTCTTGGAGCAAGCAGAATAATATTAGCAAGAGAACTTTCATTAGATGAAATAAAAGAAATTAGAGACAACACCGATTTAGAATTAGAAACATTTGTACATGGAGCAGTATGTATGTCTTATTCAGGAAGATGTTTGCTTTCAAACTTTTTAAATAACAGAGATGCCAACGGAGGAGAATGCTCTCAGGTTTGCAGATGGAATTTTAAAACTTATATAGAAGAAAAAACAAGACCCGGCGAATTTATGGAAATAGAAGAAGGAGATGATCATTCTACTATATTAAGCAGCAGAGATTTACAAATGGCAGAATATTTGCATTTACTTCAGAAAGCAGGTATTGATTCTATAAAAATAGAAGGCAGAATGAAAAGTGTTTATTATGTAGCTAATACAGTGAGAGTTTACAGAGTATTATTAGATTTACTCGATAAAATCGGTTATGACTCTTATCCTGAAGCTATAAAGAAAGAACCTATTGCAAGTTATTTAAAAGAATTAGACACTATAAGCAGAAGGGAAAGCGACACTGGTTTTTATTTCGGAAGGGATAATATAAAACCAACATTAAAAGGATACCTAAAAGGCAGAAGACTTATGGGTATGATTGCCGATGACAATGAAGAATATGCTAAAATTACAGTATACAACACAATCAAAAATGGTGATAATTTGGTATACATAGGAAAAGATTTTATAAAGCATAATGATAACAGATTTAAACTATTCATAAAGACAGAAGAAAATGAATTTATAGAAGTTGATAATATCAGAAACATAGATAATGCCTATATAAAATCCGGTGCTCATGATTTCAAAAAATATGATATTATAACCATAGAAGATTAATAATAAGAAGATAAAAATTATGGTATTAGGTGTAGACTTCGGAAGAAAAAAAACAGGCACTGCTTTTATGGATATGAATATAAAAATACCTTTTCCATGTAAGCTAATAGAAGAAAGCAATGCCAGAAAAATAAAACGTGCTTTAATGGATATCATTGAAGAAAAAAAAATTGATACCGTTGTTTTCGGGCTTCCTTTGTCCGATGAAGGAAAAGAAAGCGAATGGTGTGCTGAGATAAGAAGATTTTCTGAATTTCTATTAAAAAGTGTAAAAGTGAATATTGTATTCGTTGATGAATATGGAACTTCCAAAGAAGCTGATTTCATATTAAGAGGCAAAAAGAAAAATGTAAAAAATAAAGCAAATGATTTAATTGCCGCTACTTTGATACTTGAAAATTATTTAAATGTACTTGATATGCAAAACAGAAATAAAAATGAATAGCAAAAAAACTTATGATATAGTATAATTATTTACTATTTTTATTCTTAAATAGTTATATATTAGTAAAATTAATAAAATCAACAACATAAGGGTAATAAAAAGAATGAATAATAACATAACAAAAAAATATATAACATTATCATCTATAATAGTAGTTTTAATAATCATATTAATAGCAACAATGTTCCTAAAAAATAGAGGCTATTCCTTACCTACTCTAAAAGCTATCAACTCAAATATATCTGAAATAATAATTAATAGAGGATTAAATGAAACTATATCAATAAAATATAAAGACAATAATTGGATTATAAATGATAAATATAATGCTGATGATGCTTTAATTGATTCAATGACAAATGCTTTGAATAATATACAGCCTGTTGAAATAGTTTCAAGAGGTGATGATGATACTATATCAAAATATAAATTATCTGATGAAGAAGTTTTATCAGTTAAAGCATTAGATAGTTCTTCAAAAGAAGTAAGAAATATAAAATTTGGTATGAAATCAACATTTGGAAACAGTGTATATGGTAAAATAGACAATGATAAAAATATATATTTACTTGGAAATACAGCATCAAATCCTAAAGATATATTCGATAAAACACAAAATGATTTAATAAATAAGACTATTTCAAAAATACGTAATGATGAAATAGACAGCATAACTATTGAATATAATAATAATTCTTACACATTAGAAAGACAGAAAAATGATACAAATAATAATTGGGTTAAAACTTGGAATAACAACACTGTAAAAGGAAATGATGTATATACAAGCATATTTACATTGGCTAATTTAAATGCTGATGGTATTATAACAAATGAAAGTATAAATAAAAATGCTTCTTTATACAAAATCAATATACAATCAACAAATAACAATATGTCTTATGAGATTTTAAATAAACTCGATGACAATAATTATGAAATAGTAAAAAATAATGACAATAATAGATATTATATGACAGAAACTTCATTTAATACATTTATTGAGGCTATAAATTATATAATTAAATAAGATTATAAATTACAAATATAAAATAAAGGGGCTTTAATAAACTCCTTTATTATATGATAATTGAAATTATTAAATTTACATAGTGAAAGATTCGCCCAAATACACTTTACGTGCTAATGGGTTATTGACTATTTCGTCAGGGGTACCTTTTACTAATATTTGACCATTACCCATTATATATGCTCTATCTGTGATTCTTAAAGTTTCACGTACATTGTGGTCAGTTATTAATATTCCTAATCCTTTATCTTTTAATGAAGCAATAATATTTTGTATGTCTATAACGGCAATAGGGTCAACACCTGCAAATGGTTCATCTAATAATATAAACTTTGGATTAACTGTTAAAGCTCTCGCTATTTCACATCTTCTTCTTTCACCGCCTGAAAGAGTATATCCCTTTTGTTTTCTTACATGCGTAATATTAAATTCAGCAAGAAGCATATCAGTAATATCCATTCTGTCCTTTGCAGTTAATGATTTATTATACTCTAATATGGCAAGTAAATTATCTTCTACTGAAAGTTTACGGAAAATAGAAGCTTCCTGAGGCAAATAACCTATACCCAATGTAGCTCTTTCATGCATGTGAAGCTTTGTGATATCCAAATCATTTAAATAAACATTACCAGCAGTAGCAGTAACAAATCCAACTGTAATATAGAAACTTGTTGTTTTTCCTGCACCATTAGGCCCTAAAAGTCCTACAACTTCACCTTGTTTTACGCTATATGAAATATCACCTATAATCTTTCTTTTACCATAAAATTTTGTAAGATTAACTGCTCTTATCTCATAAGGATTTGATTTATCATAATTAAAGAAATTTTCTGCTGTTATAGGTGCATTATTAGAGGGTATAATATTGGTATTATCCTTTTTTTTGAAAATATTTAAAAATTTATCAATCATATACCCTCTCTTTAAATTTATTATTTATTTTTTATTGAGCACTTATATTAAGTCCGCCTGAATGTTTTTCTGTATTCAAAGTATTCATAGCTTTATCGAATGTATAAAGGTTTCTTCCTTCTAAATTACCGCCGCCAAGCATTTTTATTTTTTCAATAATATCATTGAATAATTCTTCTTCTTCAAGCTGCTCTTGTATAAACCAATCTAAGAATCTTGATGTAATATAATCTTTACTTTCCATAGCAGCACCTACAAGTTCATTAATACAAGAAGTAACATATTCTTCATGTTTTAATACTGTTTCAAATAAATCTTCTACTGATTTGAAATCGCTTTGAGGAGCATGCATTTCGCTGATAACTGCTTGTCCGCCTACTTTATTTATAAAATCTCTAAATTTTTCAAAATGTTCTAATTCTTCTTTATAGTGTCCGTATAAAAAGCTGCTGCATCCTTTCAAACTTTTCTTATCGCACCAACCAGCCATATTAAAATAAAGGCTAGCTGAATACAATTCTTTATTTAATTGAATGTTTAATAGTTTTATAGTTTCTTCTTTTATGATAGACATAACAAAACTCCTTTTATATATTTTATAACCTAGAAATTATACTATTATTTTACTTTATATATATTATAACATATTTTTGATAAAATTCTAAAAATTTATTATTAAAAAATAAAATCAAAAGGAAATTTGTTATAAATTTGAAATAATAAAGGGCATACTATCATTACAATAATATACCCAAAAATTAAAAGAGTTAATTAAGAATTATGTTCTTTAGAATCTAAATTATCAATAAATTTATCAAATGTATAAAGATTTCTGCCTTTCAAATCGCCTAAAATCTTTATCTTTTTTAAAATATCATTAAATAGTTCTTCTTCTTCAAGCTGTTCTTCAACAAACCACTCTAAAAATTTCAATGTTACATAATCTTTATTATCCATAGCTATGCCGACTAACTTATTAATACAAGAAGTAATATATTCCTCATGCTTAACTATTTTTTCAAATAATTCCTCTACAGAATTAAAACTGCTTTCAGGAGCTCTCATCTCTCCCATAATAGCCTGTCCTCCGGCTTTATTGATAAACTCTCTAAATTTCTCTAAATGAGTATGTTCTTCAGCAGAATGATTATATAAAAATTTACTGCAGCCTTTTAACCCCTCTCTTTCACACCAGCCAGCCATATTGAAATAAAGATTAGCTGAATAATGTTCTTCATTTAAATGAGCATTTAATAGTTTTACTGTTTCTTCGTTTATAATTGACATTTTTAACTCCTTTCTTAGATTAATCTAACATATTTTATATTATACTAACAATTTTAGCAATATGTTTTTTTGATAATTTTTTATTTTAAGATTTTTATATTTTAATTAATAGACTATTATGATAATAAACTTATAGTTATTAAAAACATTAATATTGCATAAAAAACAGCAAGATACCATTTTATTAAATGTATACCTTGCTGAAATAGAAATTAATTTATATTTTCACATATCCATAAATTAATATTTTAATTTGAAATATTCTATAGATTTAACTAACTCATTAGCCTCACTCAATAATGACTCAGAAGCAGAAGTAGCTTCAGTAACTAAAGCAGCATTTTTCTGAACTGAAGAATCCATATTATTAATAGCTATATTTATTTGCTCTATACCTTTTTCCTGTTCCTGTGCTGCTATATTAATTTTATCCATTAAAGTAGAAGCACTATCCATTTTTTCAGATATTTCAGCAAATATTTCTTTTGATTCTCTTACACTACCTGCAGCTAAATGTATTTTTTCATTACTGTCAGTGATTAAAGAAGTAATATTTTTTACTGATTCTTGTGTAGTCTGTGCCAAATTTCTTACTTCACTAGCTACAACCGCAAAACCGCGTCCCTGTTCCCCTGCTCTTGCTGCCTCAACAGAAGCATTCAAAGCAAGTATATTCGTTTGGAAGGCAATATTTTCTATAAGTTTAGTAATATCCATAATCTTATTACTTGATTCATAAACATCATCCATTTTACTTACACTTTCTTCAACTATCTTACCTGCTTTATTCAAATGATCTTTTGCTTCAGATACCATAGTAGTACTTGTTGCAACGTTCTCAGCTGATTCTTTAATAGCACTAGCCATTTGATTCATAGAAGCTGCTGTTTCTTCCAAACTAGAAGCTTGAGACTCTGTTCTTTGAGATAAATCATTATTTCCAATCAATACTTCATTTGCAGCAGTAGAAACTTGTTCAGCAGAATTTTTAACTGTATTTATTACATTGTTAAAATTCTTCATAGCCTTATCCCAGCCTCTGGCTATATCACCCCATTCATCTCTTCTCTTATCAAAATGCTTAGGTATTTCTCTAGTCAAATCACCTTCAGACATAGCTAAAATATCTTTTGATAATGCATTTATTATATTCGATACCTTTCTTCCTATAATATTTGGAATAAGTAGGAATAATATTGCTATTATAGCAAGTAAAATTACAAGAAGAACATAGCTCATAGCATTGCTGTCTTTTAATATAACATCTTTAGGAGTAGATAAAGCTAATCCCCAATATATACCTTTAGATATTTCTATAGGTGTAAATGCATAAGTATAATCTTTTTTAGCAACCTCTCCATAAGCCTCTATTATTGTAAATTTACCTGACCTTATAGTATCCAAAATATTATATTGTTGATAATGAGGATATGCTTCATAAATATTTTTAGAAATATTAGATTTATTATATGTATCATATATAACAGAACCATTTTGATCATACAATTCCACTGTTGTTTCATCAAAAGGTTTAATATTATTCAATAAAGAAGTAATTGAATCTACAAAAATATCAACATATATAACACCTATAAATTTATTATTAGGAGCTATAGGTATACATAAAGTAAATAATACTGTATCAGCATTAACTGTAGAATTATAAACTCCTGATACATATACATCTCCTGTTCTTTTAGGTTCTGTATAATAGTCTACATTAAAAGTATCTATTCCTAAATATGCTTCTCCGTTTCTTGATATATAATAATTAAATCTTCCATTAGATGGTTTATACTCTGTATTTGTGTAATCTAAATCATTATCAAGAGCATTAGGTTCAAACGCTATTGATAAGCCATTTATATCATCAGGAAGGCTATTAAAAAATACTGAAGTTAATTGTTTATATGTTGCCCTATCTCTTATTCCTCTATTATATATATTTTCTATATTAACTTTAAGTCCCATAACATTATATAGATGTTTTTCTATATTGAATTTTATGTTGTTAGCCTCTTTATATGAGGTTTCTTGTAAAACTTTATATGATAAATTTTTAGTTATTTTACCTACATACAACATGACTACTGTATTTGATAATATAACAATTATCATAATAGGAATTAATATTGCAGCTGTAATTTGAAATTTTAATCCTACTTTTTTAAACATTGACAACTCCAACTAAAATTATTTTATTGAAATAAAATAATTTTTATTAAGATAATGACAAGGGCCGACAAAGAAATAAATAACCCTAACCTTCTATAATATATAATAGAAAAATAAAAAATACAAGCATATAAAAAATTAATGATAAAAAATCAAAAAAAATGCTTGATTTTTTATCATTCTACTAATAGAATGCATGAGTATATTTTTTAAAAAACAATTTTATTAAATGGAGAAATAATTATGAGTTTCAGAGAAAATAGTTCTTTAAGAAGCGACAGAGTTTTAAAAGGTGATGAAAGAGCACCAAATAGATCATTATTCTACTCTATGGGATATACAGATGAAGAATTAAAAAGACCTCTGATTGGAATTATTTCTGCATATAGTGAAATTGTACCTGGACATATACATCTTGATAAACTTTCTCAAGCTGTTAAAGCTGGCGTATTAATAGGAGGAGGTACTCCAATACTTATACCTTCAATAGGTGTTTGCGACGGAATAGCTATGGGACACTTAGGAATGAAATATTCACTTCCTTCAAGAGAATTAATAGCTGATTCTGTTGAAAGTATGGTTATAGCTCATGGTTTGGACGGAGTTGTACTTGTACCTAACTGCGATAAAATAGTTCCTGGAATGATAATGGGACTTTTAAGAATGAATATACCTGGAATAGTTATAAGCGGAGGAGCTATGCTTCCTGGTGCTCATGGCGATGACAGAGTAAGTTTATCAAATATATTTGAAGCTGTTGGAGCTAAAAAAGCTAATCTTATAAATGATGCTGAATTGGAAGAATATGCTCAGCATACATGTCCAAGCTGCGGTTCTTGTGCAGGTATGTATACTGCTAATAGTATGAACTGTCTTTCTGAAGCATTAGGTATAGCTTTACCTGGAAACGGAACAATACCTGCTGTTTATTCTGCTAGAACATTGCTTGCTAAAAAAGCTGGTATGCAGGTTATGGAATTATTGAAAAATAATATAAAACCATTAGATATAATAACTCCTGAATCTTTTAAAAATGCCCTTGCTGTTGATATGGCATTAGGCTGTTCTACAAATAGCGTACTTCACTTGCTTGCTATAGCTAATGAGGCAGGAATAGAATTAGACTTAAAAATCATAAATGAAGTAAGCGACCGTACTCCTAATCTTTGTCATTTAGCACCTGCCGGACATAATTATATAGAAGATTTATACAAAGCCGGAGGAATACCTGCTGTTATGAAAGAGCTTGAAAAAGGCGGATTTATAAATACTTCCCTTGTAACAGTTACAGGTAAAACTATAGCTGAAAATATAAAAGATGCTGTTAACAAAAATAATAATGTTTTAAGAAATATAGAGAACCCTTACAGTAAAACTGGCGGTATAGCAATACTTTGGGGAAATATAGCAAAAGACGGCTGTGTTGTTAAGCGTTCTGCCGTTGCTGATGAAATGCTTGTACATAAAGGCCCTGCAAGAGTATTCGACTGTGAAGAAGATGCAATATCCGCTATATATGCCGGTAAAATAAATAAAGGTGATGTTGTTGTTATAAGATATGAAGGACCAAAAGGCGGCCCTGGTATGCGTGAAATGTTAAACCCTACTTCTGCACTTGCCGGTATGAAATTGGATAAAGATGTTGCTTTGATAACTGACGGAAGATTCTCAGGAGCTTCAAGAGGTGCATCTATAGGTCACGTTTCACCGGAAGCTGCAAGCGGCGGAGAAATAGCTTTCATAAAAGAAAATGACATCATAAGTATAGACATTCCTAATCATAAAATCAATTTAGAAATCTCTGATGAAGAAATGGAAAAAAGAAGAAAAGAGATTCATATTAAACCTTTAGAAGAAATTAGAGGCTGGCTTGGAAGATATAGAAAACTTGTTCAGTCTGCTAATACTGGTGCTGTATTAAAATAATAATTAATAATAAAAAAATAAATTGATGTTATAGATATTATTTATTCTTAAATCTATAACATCAAATAAGCACTATTAATCTAATAATCTAAAAGTCATTATAAAAAATTAATATTACAGACTGCTTGAATACCTATCTTTTAAGCCAGGATAAAAATTGTTTAGTTTATAGCTGATATAAGCTTGGACTAAATTTATTTTAAATAAAATTTTTTAAAGGAGAAAAGTATGATTATTAAAAATTAATTTTATAAACTAATAAACTTATTTTATAATTAATTAAAGATATTGTAAAACTATATTATTAAATATTTATATTGTTTTTAGTTTTATATTTAATATGTAAAATATAATTAGTATTACTTTCTTAATTTGCACTTTTTGGTTCTTGACGAAGTCCGCCTGCGACCGAAGGGAGTACCTTTAGGTAGGCGTGCGGTGGGAAAAGAACAATAAATTTTTTATGTTTTATTATTTGTGGTGGCTTTGCCCCCACACCCCCACTTCTTTTATTGGTATAAAAGAAGCAAAAGAACCGCATTTTTAAATACTAGAATATATTAAATATTATTTAATCAATATTAATAAGTTTTGAAACAAATCTAATATAAAAATAATAAAATAAAATTTAAATAATAATAAAAAAGGATAATTAAAATGAAAACATTAAAACAAATAAGTAATTTCTTCGGTAAATATATGTCAGTTATAGTATTGGTTGTAGCAGCAGTATCTTTATTCTTCCCAAAATCTGTAAGCTTCATAAAAACAACTTATGTTAACTATCTTCTTATGACAGCAATGTTCTGTATGGGTATAACATTAAAAGTTGAAGATTTTAAAGTATTATTCACAAGACCAAAAGATATAGCAATAGGAGCAATAGCACAATTCACTATAATGCCATTACTTGCATTTTTACTTTCTTTAGCTTTCAGACTTCCTCCTGAACTTGCTATAGGCGTAATACTTGTTGGTACTTGTCCGGGCGGAATATCATCAAATGTTATAACCTATTTAGCTAAAGGTGATGTGCCTTTGTCGGTGGGTATGACTTCTGTATCAACTATACTTGCACCTTTAGCAACTCCGCTTCTTACCCTACTCTATGCTGGTGAAAAAATAGATGTTAATGCTATAAGCATGTTTATATCAATACTTCAGGTTGTTATACTTCCTATAGTATTAGGATTTATAATAAATAAATTCTTTCATAAATTTGTTGAGCACTTCAAAGATGTACTTCCTTTAATATCAGTAATAGCAGTTGTTGCAATAGTAGCTGCTGTAGTATCTGCAAACTCTCAAAGACTTATGCAGGTTGGTCACTTGGTAGTTATAGTAATAATAATACATAATACTTTAGGTTATATGCTTGGCTATTTCTTAGGAAAGGTATGCAAATTCAATAATGCTAAATGCAAAACTATATCTATAGAAGTTGGTATGCAAAATGCCGGATTAGCTTCTTCACTAGCTTCAACACATTTTGCATATATGGCATTAGCTGCGGTACCCGGTGCTATAGGAAGTGTATGGCATTGTATATCCGGTTCAATAGTTACTAATATAATGGCGGCAAGAACAAAAGAATAAAATCTATTATTAATTGCGGTAAACTTAATTTATTAATTATCATATTCTAGTTTACCGCTAAAAAATAACAATAAAATATTAATTATAAGGATAAAAAATGAGTAAAGAAAATTTATTTTTAACAAACTTTAGTATAGGAAGCGATGCTTATAAAGATATATATAGTATATGTTCAAATTATGGTAAAAAAGCTGTTATAATATCAGGTAAAAAATCTCTGCAGGCGTCAATAGAATCAATATTAAACAATATAAAAGATATAACTATAACAGGAATGTTTCATTACGGCGACAAATCAACTTTTGAAAACGTTGATTTACTAAAAAATAAACAGGCAGTAATAGAAGCTGATATGATATTTGCTGTTGGAGGAGGAAGATCATTAGATACATCAAAAGTTTTGGCACATACTATAAATAAGCCTATATTTACATTTCCAACATTAGCTTCAAATTGTGCTGCCGTAACTGGTCTTTCTGTTGTTTATCATAGTGATGGAAGTTTTCAAAAAATGTTTGCTGAAAAAAGACCTCCTTTGCATACATTTATAAATACTGATATCATATTAAATTCTCCTGAAAATTATTTCAGAGCCGGTATAGGTAATGCAGTTTCCAAACAGTATGAAGCTTTATTCTCTACAAGAAATGAGAATTTAAATTATC
Organism: Brachyspira pulli; assembly: GCF_036997785.1. Classification (NCBI taxonomy): domain Bacteria; kingdom Pseudomonadati; phylum Spirochaetota; class Spirochaetia; order Brachyspirales; family Brachyspiraceae; genus Brachyspira; species Brachyspira pulli. Next base: position 6,196 of record NZ_JAWLQI010000018.1, on the reverse strand, counting down.
AAAATTTCTTAGGAATAGAAATAATAAAAAACTGTTCTAATGATATATTAAAACATTATTCAGAAGCTATAAACGATTTTAAAAATAAAAAGATAACTGATGTTTTAAATAGAATAATACTTCATATAATATATACTACAGGTTTAACATCAGTAATGGCTAAAGATGATTATCATGTATCTTTAGCACATGGAATGCATACTGGACTTACAAAAGTAAAAAGAATAAGGGAAACAATGCTTCATGGTGAATTAGTATCTTATGGAATATTATTACTACTTACTATGGACGAACAATATGAAGCAAGAGAAAATATTTTTAATTTTAATAAATCTATATCTCTGCCAACATGTTTAAAAGATATAGGAATAAGTAAAGCAAGTTTGGAAGACGAAGATCTTAATCATGCATTGGAAGCGGCTCTTTCTGGAAAAGATTTAAATATAAGTCCGTATAAAGTTGATAAGGAAATGATATTAAAAGCTATAATAGATTTAGAAGATTTCAATAATAAACAATAATAAAAAATACTAAATTAATTAATAAACAATGGAGTTATTTTATTAATTCCATTGTTTACATAATATATAAATAATTATAATTTCTTAAAACCATTGAACCAAGCTCTTTCATTAAAAGGCTTTTTATCAGTATTCAATTTTACTTCTTCATCTGCATACCCAACAGGCAATATACAAACTAATTTATATTCTTTTGGAACATTAAGTCTTTCAGCAATTTTTGAAGCTATATCATCATCATCTGTAATATGACCTTCATACCAGCAGCTTTCATAACCTAATGCCTTAATAGCTATAAGCATATTTTCAATAGCAGCAGAATAATCATTAACGCTATAACATCTATCTCTATATGCATATATTTTCTGACTCAATACGCATATTAAAGCAGGAGCAGTTTCACAAATTGGAGGATTAATCAATTTCTTTATTTCTGATAACAATTCTTCATCATCAACAGCAATCAATGATACAGTTTGTTTATTACATCCTGAAGGAGCAGCAAGTCCTGCTTTCATTATTTTTACTAGATCATCTTTAGAAACTTTTATATCTTTATATTTTCCTCTATAGCTAGAACGGTTCATAATAATGTTTAATAAATTATTTTCCATAAAACATTCCTAAAAAATAAATTTGATAATTACAATATATTTAAATAAATTATAAACTAATATTATAAAATAAAAAGCAATTTCATTAAATATTATATTTAAGTCATTGTTTAATCAAACTATTATTAAAATTTATTCTATTTAAATTAAAATATGCAAAAACTCAATAATAACATTTAATAAAATATACAACTCTGTAAATATAATCAATAAATACATTACTCTATAAAATAAAACTATTTACAAATATCTAAAAAAAATATATATTAATACAAATATAATTATTTTAATAATATTGGAGAAAACATGATAATATTAGGTATAGATACTTCCTGTGATGATACTTCAGTTGCTATAGTAGAAAATGGAAATAATGTTTTATCATCGGTATTAAGTTCATCAATAGATGCTCACAAAGATTTTCAAGGTGTAGTTCCTGAGATAGCAGCTAGAAAACATTTAGAAGCTATACTATATGTTATAGACAAAGCATTAAAAGATGCCAATTTAACTTTAGATAAAATAGATTTATTTGCTGTTACCAATAGGCCGGGACTTTTAGGTTCATTACTTGTTGGAGTTGGAAGTGCTAAGGCTTTAGCTTTTTCATTAAATAAACCATTATTGGCATTAGACCATATAGCAGCACATATTTATTCACCTCATCTTACAAACAATATAGAATTTCCGTATATAGCATTAGTTGTATCCGGAGGACATACTATAATAACAGAAGTACATGATTATGGCGAATACAAAGTAGTAGGAACAACTTTAGATGATGCTGTAGGCGAAGCTTATGATAAAGTTTCAAAATTTTTAAATTTAGGATATCCGGGCGGCCCTATAATAGATAAGCTGGCAAAAGAAGGAGATAAAGAAGCTATAAAATATCCTATAGTACTTCTTAATGGAATAGATGAATTTAATTTCTCATACAGCGGATTAAAAACTGCTTGTGTATACTCTACAAAAAAATATTTAAAAGAAGGTTACGAAGCTACTAATGAAAATATAGCTGCTGCTTTTCAAATAAGTGCAATAGAACCTCTCTATATAAAGACTCTTAGATATATAGAAAAAAGCGGTATTAAAAGAGTTACATTATCCGGCGGAGTGGCATGCAACAGTTATTTACGTGAGAGATTTGGAAACTCTAAGGATTTTGAATGTTATCTTCCTGCTTTGAAATATACTACTGACAATGCTGCTATGGTTGCTGGTCTTGCTTATTATATGAAAGATAAACAGGATTTTGCTGATTATGGTTTAGATTGTTCTTCTAGGGTTCTTAACAAGAAATACAATAAAAATAAAAGTATTAAATAATAAACTTTATCACCGCACGCTTAACAAAATTATAAATATAATAAAATTCAAATTATTATACTCTATTATTATATTAATAATGCTTAACGTGCGGTAAATAATTCTACAAATCTAATCCCCACTTGGGCGGGCATGCTTTTTATAATTACGCAATAAAAATAAAAAATATTATATATTCTAATAGAAACAGAAAAACAAAAAGGGCGGGACTTAGAATAATTTTCTTTTTTGAATTATTCTAATACCCCACCCATTAAGTTTATTAACTTATATCTATAATAACAATATTATTTTTTTTAATTTGCTTTGATAAAAAATATAACACCCACCCTAATTTTTTTAAACTTATAAAGTATTTACCGCACGCAGAATAAAATTAAAAATATTGATTAATTTAGAATTCTAATTTATTTTAATATTTAAAATTATGTTAACCGTGCGTTAATTTTAATTAAATTATTAAATATTTATTTTTCAATTAACCATTCATCACCATATTTTTTAACCTCTAAAATAACAGACTCTCCTGCCTCATTACTTATGCATAAAGACTTTCCTTCATCGTCATAATTTACTACATTTTTAAGCGTCATTTCATTAGTTATAATATTAAGATAATAATCAATATCTTGTGTAGCTAAAAACCAGTCTGCTTCCATACCCTCAACAGACCCATCATTTTGTTTATTTTCTTCCAAATTCTTTTTTATTTCTTCAAAACTATTTTCTAAATTTTTAATATAATTATCAGAAAAATATCCCGAATTTTTAAATTTAGCTATATAGAGATAAACATTCTCCATATTAATCTCATAATATCCGCCGCCCTCAAAATCGAAATCTACAATTTTATTAAAAATATCATTTAATCCACTGTAATTTTCAGCATACCATCTGCAAGCATTATAATATGCTTTTTCTTTAGTGCTTTTATCATTGGCATCTACATCATCTGCCATTTCAGGAGCTTTTTTGTATATTCCAGTAAATCCATAGCTTCCGTTAGGTTCTGTTACCATAATAGTATCAGCATTTATAGGCTGAATAGATATAATATAACCTCCATCCATTCCTACAGTCTCTTCATAATCTAAAGTATGAGAACCTATACCGCAATGAGGCTCAACATACTGATTCTCTTGTAATACCATTTTACTAACATCTGTACTTTGAATATTAGTTAGTGTTTGTCCGTTTTCATCTGTAGTTATGTTAATAGCATATAAATAGAAAGTTTCATCATTATTTTTCTTTAATTCTATAGAAGAATTATTATTTGAATATATACCATTAAAATTATAAGTATTAATATTACCTACTTCTTCCGGTTTATAGTCTGATTCTGATATTAATATACCTTCCTGTCTTTCATTATACGATTCAAAAGTTACATCAGCTTTATTCTCATAAGGGAAATTATCAAAGTTAGGATTTTCTTTTACTTCTCCATAATAGTAATTAGAATAATAATTTTCTTTTTCCCATTTTGTTATTATAGTTTCATTAGGGTCGCTTTCATAACCTTTATAATTATCTTCATAAAGAATTCCATTTTTTACAGAAAAGCCTTTATAATTTGTAGCTATATTACTTGGCCCTTTTTCGTACTTATCCTGTATATTATAAAGTTCATAATAATAAGCATTAGTTCCGTCTTTTGAAGATTCAAATATATAATTTTTATCTTCTCTATAACTTCCGGAATCATATACATATTCTATATCGCCGTTATCTTTGAAAGTGTATTTAGCCATACCGCTTATAATTATTTTATTCTTTACCTTTTCTAAAAATGCTGCATCTTCATCTGATAATATTTTTGTTGCTGGTATAGTTTCATTTGACTGTACTGCTTCATTTGTATTAACAGTATTTGTATTAATATTAGTTTGATTATCAGTTTTATTACCGCATTGAATTATAATTAAAGACATTATTGTAATGAGTACAAATATTTTCTTCATAGTTTTTCCTTCTATATTATTAAAAAAGTATACTATATAGATGTATTTATTTCAATATACATACATAAAGCAAATAAAATTTATTAAAAAATATATAAATTTATTAGTCCAAAATTTGACTTTTTATTATTTATATATTATTATAAACATCGTTCATCGGAGGGTGAAATAACATTTGAAGTTATTAGCTGGATAAGATGACGGGTGGAATCCCCGTTTTCTTATTCAGCTTTTTTTTTGGATTTTATTTTGCCATATACAAAATCCGTATTGAACATAAAAATTAATAATAGGAGTTATAAAAATGAAAGAACAAACTTTAACACAAGGAAAAATATTAAAATCATTAATTTCATTTGCTTTTCCAATACTTTTGGCATTATTTCTGCAGGCTATGTACGGAGCTGCAGATTTAATAATAGTAGGACAGTTTGCAGGAACTAATGAACAGTCTGGAGTTGCTTCAGGCAGTCAATTATTCAATATGATAACTATGATAATAACAGGACTTACTATGGGAGTAACAGTATTTGTAGGAGAAGCTATAGGAGCAAATAAAAGCCAAAAAGCATCACAGGGAATAGGAAGCGGAATCATTATTTTTTCAGTTATAGCTGTTATAATTACATTATTTATAGTTCCTTTCAGCAATAAAATTGCAGTATATATGCATGCCCCAAAAGAAGCATTTACTCAAACAAGTAATTATATAAAAATATGCGGAATAGGAACAATATTTATAGTAGCATACAATTGTATAGGTGCAGTATTTAGGGGAATTGGAGATTCAAAAACCCCATTAATTACTGTTGCTATTGCCTGTTTTATTAATATAGTAGGAGATATTATATTAGTTGCTATTTTCAATATGGGGGCTTCTGGTGCTGCCATTGCTACCATTTCTTCTCAAGCTGTAAGTGTAATATTTTCACTTTATTTTATAAGTAAGAAAAAACTTCCTTTTACTTTTTCTAGAAAATATATCAAATTAGAAAAAGAATCTGTAAAAAGAATACTGTTTATAGGTTCTCCTATTGCTTTACAGGAAATGCTTGTTCAGTTTTCATTTTTATTCATACAGGTAATAGTTAATGGAATGGGTGTAATGGAATCTGCAGCTGTTGGAGTAGCTGAAAAGGTATGTGTGTTTTTAATGCTTGTTGCTTCTGCCTATATGCAGTCAATATCTGCATTTGTAGCCCAAAATAACGGTGCAGGATTATATGAACGTTCTAAAAAAGCATTAATTTACGGTATTAGAACGGCTTTTATAGCTGGAATAATTATGGGAATATTTTCTTTCTTTTTCGGATCATTATTATCAAATATATTCTCAAAAGAAAATACTGTTATATTGGCATCGCATAGTTATTTGAAAGCTTATGCTATAGACTGTATGCTTACCGCTATTTTATTCTGTTTTATAGGATATTTTAACGGATGCGGAAAAACATTGTTTGTGATGATTCAAGGAATAATAGGAGCGTTTTTTGTAAGAATACCTGTTGTATATTTAATGAGTCAGATTGATAATGCTTCGCTTTTTACTATAGGACTTGCTACACCAATATCATCTATAGTGCAAATCATTTTATGTTTAATAGCTTATAATTTACATAAAAAAAGTTTATGTGGTTTACAAAAAATTGAGAAATCATATTCAGCTATTTAATTATATTATACTTTTATAATAGGAGGGTTTTATATAAAGCCTTCCTATTATAAAATAATAAATTCTAAAACTAATTTATTAAGTTATTTTGAAATT